>NZ_JBELKF010000092.1:0-630 GCF_042089775.1 Palleronia sp. | reverse complement strand
CGCGGGTCTGACGTTCATCCACGAGGAGCATGACGGGACTCTTTGGTGAAACGGACCGGCCGGGCAGCCTGCGCCGCCCGGCCGGAGGAAACTCAGCCCTCGGACTGCGTGGCGCGGATGTCGGTGATGTAGCTTTGCAGATCGGGGTTGTTCTGGATGAACTGGTCGTAGATCGGCTGCATCGCCTCCTGGAAGGCGGCCGGATCCTCGACCTCGTTCACCTCGACGCCGGCATCGAGCACCTTCTGACGGCTCTCCTCCGAACTTTCCTGCCAGAGCTGGCGCTGCTGGTCGGCGGCCTCGATGGCGGCCTGACGCACGATCTCCTTGTCCTCTTCCGACGTATTTTCCCACGTCTCGGCCGCGATGCAGATGCATTCGGGCAGGATCAGGTGGTTCGTGTTAGAATAGTAGCCGGCCACCTCGTAGTGGTTCGAGGTGTCGAACGAGGGCCAGTTGTTCTCGGCACCGTCGATGACGCCGGTGCGCAGAGACTGGTACACTTCGCCATAGGCCATCGGGGTCGCGTTGCCGCCAAGCTGGTCGACCATCTGGACGTAGAGGTCGTTGTTCATGACGCGGAACTTCAGGCCGTCCATGTCGGCGGGTGTCGCGATGGGACGCTCGGTG
>NZ_JBELKF010000091.1:6780-13126 GCF_042089775.1 Palleronia sp. | reverse complement strand
ACTTCCGGGCGATCGACTTGAAGATCTCCCAGTCGGACTTCGACTCGTAGGCCGGGTCCACCGCCGCCTGCAGCGGGTGGATGAACGGATGCATGTCCGAGGTGTTCAGGTCGTCCTTCTCGTACCAGCTGGCCGTGGGCAGAACGATGTCGGAGTAGACGCAGGTGGTGGACATGCGGAAGTCGATCGTCACAAGCAGGTCGAGTTTGCCCTTCGGCGCCTCGTCGTGCCACACGGCCTCCTTGGGCATGGCCTGTCCTTCCTCGCCCAGGTCCTTGCCCATCACGCCGTGATCGGTGCCCAACAGATGCTTGAGGAAGTATTCGTGCCCCTTGCCCGAGGACCCCAGCAGGTTCGAGCGCCAGACGAACAGGTTGCGCGGCCAGTTCTCCGGCGCGTCCGGATCTTCGCAGGACATCTGCAGGTCGCCCGACTTCAGCTGTGCGGCGACGAAGTCCTTGATGTCCTCGCCGGCCGCCTTCGCCGCCTTCGAGACCTCGAGCGGGTTGGTCTTCAGCTGCGGTGCCGAGGGCAGCCATCCCATCCGTTCGGCGCGGATGTTGTAGTCGATGAGGCTGATGTCCCAGTCGCCCTCGGGTGCCGTCGGCGACAGGATCTCGCCCGCGCGCAGCGTCTCGTAGCGCCACTGGTCGGTGTGTGCATACCAGCAGGATGTCGAGTTCATGTGCCGCGGCGGACGGTTCCAGTCCAGCGCGAAGGCCAGTGGCTGCCATCCGGTCTGCGGGCGCAGCTTCTCCTGGCCCACGTAGTGCGACCAGCCGCCACCTTCCTGTCCGATGCAGCCGCACATCACCAGCATGTTGATGATGCCGCGGTAGGCCATGTCCATGTGGTACCAGTGGTTCAGACCGGCACCGAGGATGACCATGGACTTGCCATGCGTCTTCTCGGCGTTACTGGCGAATTCCCGTGCCACGGCGATGATCTTCTCGCGGTCGACGCCGGTGATCTTCTCGGCCCAGGCGGGGGTGTAGGGGCTGTCGTCGTTGAAGTCCTTCGACACCCAGTCGCCGCCAAGGCCCCGGTCGAGGCCATAGTTGGCGCAGAACAGGTCGAAGACCGTGGCGACCAGCGCGTCCGTGCCGTCGGCCAGACTGATGCGCCGGGCGGGGATGTTCCGGGTCAGGACCTCGGGATGATCGCACTTGACGAAATCGCCCGTCGCGGAACCGCCGAAATAGGGGAAGTCCACGCCGACGATCTCGTCGTGGTCGCTTTCCAGCAGCTGGGTCAGGCGCAGGTTGACCTCGGCGCCGCCCGCAGTTTCCTCGAGGTTCCAGCTGCCCTCTTCGCCCCAGCGGAAGCCGATGGAGCCGTTGGGCGCGACGATCTGCCCCGAGGTCTGGTCATAGGCGACCGTCTTCCAGTCGGGGTTGTTGGTCTCGCCCAGCTTGCCGTCAAAGTCGTCGGCGCGCAGCATCCGTCCGGGCACGAGGCGACCGTCCGCCTGATCCAGGCGGACCAGCATCGGCATGTCGGTGTACTTGCGGGCGTAGTCCTCGAAGTACTCGGCCTGCCGGTCGAGATAGTACTCGCGCAGGATCACGTGGCCGAACGCCATCGCCAGCGCGGCGTCGGTGCCGGCCTGCGGGTTCAGCCAGATGTCGCCGAACTTCGCCGCCTCGGAATAGTCGGGGCTGACAACGGCCGACTTGGTGCCGCGATACCGGACCTCGGTGTAGAAATGCGCGTCGGGCGTGCGCGTCTGCGGCACGTTCGAGCCCCAGAGCATCAGGAACCCGGCGTTGTACCAGTCGGCGCTTTCGGGTACGTCGGTCTGCTCGCCCCAGGTCTGCGGGGATGCGGGCGGCAGGTCGCAATACCAGTCGTAGAAGGACATGCAGGTGCCGCCCAGCAGGCTCAGGTACCGTGCACCGGCGGCATAGCTGACCATCGACATGGCCGGGATCGGAGAGAAGCCGAAGACGCGGTCGGGGCCGTAAGTCTTCGCGGTGTAGGCGTTGGCGGCGGCGACGATCTCGGTCGCCTCGTCCCAGGACGCGCGCACGAAGCCGCCCTTGCCGCGCGTCTTGGTGTACGACGCCCGAAGGATCGGGTCATTCTGGATGGCGGCCCAGGCGGCCACGGGCGTCATGGTCTCGCGCATCCTGCGCCAGGCACGCATCAGGGAACCGCGGATCAGCGGGTTCTTTACGCGGTTGGCGGAATAGAGATACCAGCTGTAGGACGCCCCCCGCGCGCAGCCGCGCGGTTCATGGTTGGGCAGGCCCGCGCGGGTGCGCGGATAGTCCGTCTGCTGCGTCTCCCAAGTGACGATGCCGGACTTGACGTAGATCGTCCACGAGCACGAGCCCGTGCAGTTCACGCCGTGGGTCGAGCGTACGACCTTGTCGTGCCGCCAGCGGTTCCGGTACGCGTCCTCCCAGTCCCGGCTCTCGCGGGTGGTCTGACCCCAGCCGTCGGAGAATTGCTCCAGTTCCTTGCTCTGGAAGAAGTTCAGTCTGTCGAGCAGATGGCTCATTTCTTTGTCCTTTTGGCTGTCTGGATCCGGGCGGCGGCCGGCGCCGCCCGTATGCTCGGATGACTTATTCTGCGGGCTGTGCCGCGACGGGCGCCGCGGGCGCGGGCCGATGCTCGATGTCGTGCAGCAGGCCGCCGCGCCGGGTGTAGACGGCCCAGGTGATCGCCACGCAGATCGCGTAGAAGATCAGGAAGCCCCACAACGCCCCCACGGCCGAGCCCGTCATCGCGATCGAGCTGCCGTAGGCCTTCGGGATGAAGAAGGCGCCGTAGGCGGCGATGGCCGAGGTGAAGGCCGTGATCGCGCCGGATTCCATGGCGATCTGCCGCTTGCGCTCTTCGGAGTTCAGATGCGGCATCAGGCGGGGCACTTCGCGGCCCATGATCACCGGGATCATCTGGAAGGTTGACGCGTTGCCGACCCCGGTCAGGAAGAACAGTGCCATGAAGCAGGCGAAGAAGCCGGCGAACGAACCCAAGTTGAGGAAGAAGATTACGCCGAAGGTGGCCACGATCATCGCGTTGAAGGTCCAGAAGGTCACCCGTCCGCCACCGAAGCGGTCGCTGATCCAGCCGGTTCCGGCGCGCGACAGCGCACCCACCAGCGGCCCGAGGAACACGTAGTTCAGCGCGTTCACATCGGGGAAGGCGAGCCCCGTCAGCAGCGGGAAGCCGGCCGAGTAGCCGATGAAGCTGCCGAAGGTGCCGGTATAGAGGACGCACATCAGCCAATTGTGCTTGCGCCCGAAGATCACCGCCTGGTCCGAGAAGCTGGCGCGTGCATCGGCGATGTCGTTCATGCCCAGCCAGGCGGCGATGGTCGCGGCCAGGATGAAGGGCACCCAGACGAAGCCCGCGTTCTGCATCCAGAGCTGGCCGCCTTCGGACATCGTCTGCGGCTGCCCACCGAGCGCACCGAACACGCCCGCCGTGATGACGATCGGCACGAGGAACTGCATGACCGATACGCCGAGGTTGCCCAGGCCCGCGTTCATGGCCAGCGCGTTGCCCTTCTCGGACTTCGGGAAGAAGTAGCCGATGTTTGCCATGGACGAGGCGAAATTGCCGCCGCCGAACCCGCACAGAAGGGCCAGGACAAGGAAGATCAGGTAGGGCGTGTCGGGGTTCTGCACCGCGTACCCGATGCCCAAGGCAGGCAGCAGCAACGATGCGGTGGAGAGGGTCGTCCAGAGCCGTCCGCCGAAGATCGGCACCATGAAGCTGTAGAAGATGCGCAGGGTTGCACCCGAAAGGCCCGGAAGTGCCGCCAGCCAGAAAAGCTGTCCCGAGGTGAACTCGAACCCGATGGCGGGCAGGCGTGCCACGACCACGGACCAGACCATCCAGACAGCGAAGGCGAGTAGCAGCGCCGGGATCGAGATCCAGAGGTTGCGCCGTGCAACGTGACGGCCCTTTTCCTCCCAGAACTGCGGGTCCTCGGGGCGCCAGTCCTCCAAGACGCGCGGCATGGCCGTGCGCTCGGGGTGGTGGATGGGCTGCATCTCGGGAAGTTGCGGCAGGCGGTCCAGAACCTCGCCGTGCGCACCGCGTTCCATCGCCCGGACGGACAGGTGCATCCATGTCAGCGCGACGGCGACCAGGACGAACAGCAGGGCGAAGCACGAAGTGTAGATGCCTGTCAGGTCCAGCAACGCGCCGAAGCCGATGGGCAGGATGAAACCGCCAAGACCGCCGATCATGCCCACCAGACCGCCGACCGCGCCGACATGATTCGGGTAGTAGACCGGGATGTGCTTGAAGACCGCCGCCTTGCCCAGGCTCATGAAGAAGCCGAGCGCAAACAGGGTGACGATGAAGGGCCACAGACCCATCTGGGTCGAGAACGCGATCGGACCATCCTTGCCCTGGACGATGTAATCCGTCGGCGGGTAGGACAGCATGAACAGGAAAAGCAGGCTGAAGCCGAAGGTCCAGTACATGACGGTCCGAGCGCCAAACTTGTCGGACAGTACGCCGCCATAGGCGCGGAACAGCGAGGCCGAAAGGCTGAAGGTCGCAGCCGCCATGCCCGCGAAGCGCACGTCGATGCCGTATGCGTCGATCAGGTAGTGGGGCAGCCACAGCGCGAGGGCGACGAAGGCGCCGAAGACGAAGAAGTAGTACAGCGAGAACCGCCAGACCTGCAGATTCTTCAGTGGCGCCATTTGCTGCGCGAAGGTGGGCGCCCGCGTGCCGGTCCTGCGCCGCTCGACCAGTTCGGGGTCATCCTTGGCCAGCAGGAAGAACAGCACGCCGATGATCGCAAGCCCTGCCGCCCAGACGAACGCGACCCCGTGCCAGCCATAGGCGACCATGACGAAGGGTGCGACGAACTTGGTGACGGCCGCGCCGACATTGCCGGCACCGAAGATGCCCAACGCGGTGCCCTGGTGGCCCGCGTCGTACCAGCGGCTCACATAGGCGACACCGATGATGAACGAGCCGCCGGCGAGGCCGATCCCGAGCGCCGCGATCAGGTACATGACGTACGTGTCGGCGAATGTCAGCGCCACGGTCGCCAGGGCGGTAAGGATCATCTGACCGGAGAACACCAGCCGCGCGCCGTACTTCTCCGCCCAGACGCCGAGAAACAGCCGGGAGACTGCGCCAGTCAGGATCGGCGCTGCGACCAAAAGTCCAAACTGGGTGTCGTTCAAACCCAGCTCGGACTTGATGGCGACGCCGATGATCGAAAAGATAGTCCAGACTGCGAAACAGGCGGTGAAGGCGATCGTACTCAGGCTCAGGGCGCGGGTCTGATCCGCGCGTGAGGCTGTGGCTGAGGTCTGCATGCCAGGGGCTCCTGCAAGGGTGGCGAATCCTCCCTTTCGGGATCGGCACCAGACCTACGGGCCCGCCAGGGTCCAGAACTTGATCTGGATCAAGATGCGGCGGAAAACGCCGTAAAAATAACGGGTTACGATTATTATCAAAGCGATTCCACGCGCATGTCGGCCGATGGCTTGATTTTTATCAAGCAACCATCGAGAATGCGCACGGGCCAGCAACCTGACAGGAGGCCGGATGCCCGAAGCCGCGTACAGAAACATCCGACAGCTGCATCTGTTCGAGGCCATGGCGGAAGAACACTTTGCCACCCTCATGCGCGGCGCCTTCGTGCAGAACTTCCCGCCCCAGGTGGATCTGATCACCGAGGGGGAGCCAAGCGATTTCCTGCACATCGTCCTCTCCGGTTCGGTCGACCTGTTCGCCACGTCGAATGATCGCGAAACCAGCATGGCGACGGTGCGGCCTGTCTCCACCTTCATCCTGGCCGCAACGATCCGTGATGCGCCCTACCTGATGTCGGCACGCACGCTCGAGAAGAGCCGCATCGCTCTGCTCCCGAGCGAGCATGTCCGCGCCATCTTCGACATCGACGGCGGCTTCGCCAGGGCGATGGTGGCCGAACTGGCACAATGCTATCGCTCCGTCGTCAAGGCGCAAAAGGATCTGAAGCTGCGCACGTCGACGGAACGGCTTGCAAACTACCTTCTGCGGGCGCAGGCACGCGCGGGCGAAGAGGAAGATTTCGATATCGACATCGGGAAAAAGCGGCTCGCCTCCGTTCTCGGCATGACACCGGAGCATTTGAGCCGCTCATTCAAGGGATTGCAGTCCCACGGCGTCGTGGCCCAGGGTAACCGGATCCGGATCGGCGACCGGGAGAAACTCGAACGCTACGCCCGGCCCAATCCACTGATCGACGACTCGTCAACTTGAAGGACAGACAGATGAGAAAGTCCCTGCCCGGTGCTGCCGGGGACCTCGCCGAGGACCACCCAGAAATTTGGAAAGCGTACGCTGCCCTTGGAAATGCCACTGCCGAAAGCGGGCCGCTGAC
>NZ_JBELKF010000091.1:0-6770 GCF_042089775.1 Palleronia sp. | reverse complement strand
GTACTCGTTGCTCCAGCGAAGGGCCCGCTCAAAGGTTGGTGAAGCTGGCGCTGGCCATCGGCGCGGGCTCGGAGGGCGCCGTCCACTCGCATACCCGCCGCGCACGTTCTGAAGGGATCGAGGATACTGCGCTGGCGCAGGTGGCGCTGCTCGCGATCGGCCCCCTGGGCCTGCCGCGGGCCGTCGCCGCCAAGACCTGGATCGAAGACGTGGAATCCTGACCGCAGCGGGCCTCGGCGTCTTAGTCACTCGCGCGTCACAAGACGTGCTGCCCGGGCCAGATCTTAGAACACCTGTGGCGGAAGACGGTGGATCACTCGACAATCATTCGAGCCTCGATCGCCGTGGAAGCCGCGACCCAAGAACCCACACCGCCCGTTTCAACGAGGTTCCTGAAGATGGCGGGAGACGCCATTGATGGCATTCGTCGCTGGTCTGGACGAGACGTTCCTGCGCTCACAGGAAGAATTCGCCAAGCATTTCCGCGCCAAGTATGAGAACCCTCCGCCGATCTGGATCGCTGTCGGCACCTGGGACTGGGGCAAGTTGTCCCACGGCATCAACCACCTCTCGGACGGTAACCGCGATGCCTTGTGTCGGGCGATCGACCCGCGGTTGACCCGGAGAACTCTGGTCTCGTGGATGCGGTGCCTCAATGAAGTCCGCAACGCTTGCGCCCACCATTCGCGCCTGTGGAACAAGGCGCTCATCAACTCGCCCCGCCTGCAGCCGGGCAAAATCGCTGAATTCGCGCACATGGCAGGCGAAAATGGCAAGGTCTCAGATGATCAAAAGAAGCGCCTCTACGGCGCCCTGATCCCCATGAACTTTCTGATGCGCGCCTTTCATCCGAACACCGAATGGCCCCAGCGACTGGCGGAACTTGTCGCCGAGGCTGACCTTCCAGAAGAAGTCAGCCTCGGCAGTGCAGGGTTCCCACCGGATTGGCGAGATGACCCGCTGTGGTCATGACCGACCGAGCCTCCGAGCAATTTCGCCGTCGCTCATACCTTCCGCCGACCATCTGGCGACAGCGGTGCGCCGCGCCGCCATGTAGCCCAGCCCTGCATCCAGACTGGCCCTCGCTCGCCACGCGTTCACCAGCTTCACAACCAGCGTCCCGGACGTGATCCGCTCTCCACGGCTATTCGCGATCATGGGGCGCCCCGCTTCCACCTCGCGCATGGCCTCACGGGTAGCCGGCCCGGCCGGGAGCCTATGGCGCCGTCGATTCTTCTTTGAGCTGGTAAACCGCAGCCATGAAGTCCCACCGACCTCATCCTCGAGGACTGCGATATCCTCCAGCTCGACCAGGTCCTTCGGCCGCACGGCTGTCTCGAGCCCGATCTTCAGCATCCGGACGACAGCCTCGGGGGCGACTTGGCAGAAGGCGTCCACGTCGACGTCTGTCCATGTTTTCAAGGTGCGCGTAGCATCCTGGTTCTGGATCATGCTCATCTTGTTCTCCTTCAAAAGCATGGGCAGCAAACTCATCGTTGTGGCAGCCGGGGCGGAGCCCGGGATATCGTCAGTGCAGGACAGGACGCGACGCCGCGTCTTCCAAGAGAACATGCGCCGAAGTGTCCGCAGGCTGGGACGCGGTCCTGCCTCGCCGCGGAGCACGATTTCCGCGATCATGTCGCCGTTCTCCTCAGACATGTTGCGGCGACGGCCCTTCACGCCTGGCGAAGAAGGCCAGGTGCGGCAGGGAAATCCTTTCAAGCGCGATCGGAGGGCAGCGGCTCAGAAACGGCGCACCAAGCCCATCGACACTGTTTGCGGTCATGATCCAGCTCACGCGCGACATGTCGAATGCCACGCGGAAGTAAGGACAGCTCCATGAGGCCGCGGTGTACCGCTCGAGAAACGGAAGAAGCGCCTCTGTCAGAGTGAAATGCAAGCCTTTCATCGATGTGACGTCACCCGCCTTCTCGATCTCGTCGATCAGCATGATCGGGTTCGCCGTGCGTTCGCGGGTCGCCAATTCGACCAGACGCCCCGGCCCCGCACTTCCCCATCCGCGTTGGGAGCCGGTGATGGCGAAGCTCGCCGGCTCACTCGTGGCATCGATGGCTTCCACAGGAAGCGAGAGAAACTCAGAGAGGTGCCGCGCCCAGAAGCTTTTGCCGATGCCAGGAGCTCCAACGAGAAGCATGGGAGTAAGCCGGACGGCCGGATCATCTGAACGCGCGATCTTTCGCAGCGCAAGCCATACGCGCTCGTTGAGGGGGTTCATCCATGGCATCTCTGCCTCCAACGCCGCGCCGACCTCGTCCGCCTGCGCCTCGCCCGCGATGTCAATCGACCGAGCACCGTCGCGAAGGACCTGCAGCCGTTCGACGTCCTTGTCTTGGAGATGCGCGAGGCCGGTGGATGCTCGAACCCTTTCGACGTATCGCTTTGCGCGCTGCGCGACTTTCTTCGAATCCGCGTCAGTGAGGTCAGTCCCATCCTGACCAGATCGCCGTCTCAGGATCGGCTTCCTTCGCGATGCGCATGCGCTCCAGCGCGGTCTTGAGCCTCTCGTGTACGTCCCGCTCGCACGGCATGTCGTCGAGGAACCTGGCCTTGATGAATGGTGTCTTTCGCATGTCCCTCTCCTTATCGACCCGACTGAGCTTCACGCTTCAGGACCTTTTCGAGGATGTTGTCTGCCATTTCGGGATCGAGCGCGGCGTAGCGCTCGAGCATGGCGCCGCGTGCTGAAAGCTCCAACCTATGTGCGTGGCCAGCTCGGACAGCGTGCAGCCCGCCCGCACCAGGCGCGTCACGGCAGTTCCGCGGGCGTCGTAGAGACGCAGCTCCAAGCGGATCCCGAGCTCCGAGCGCCAGTGTGAGATTGCCCGCTCCATGGAGTCCGAGTTCTCGAACGGCTTGCCATCACCGCTGAGCAGGATCCGTTCCTGGTCGGCTGGCAGCACCGCGAGCAGAGCCGCCATACGCGGCGTCACCGGAACCGACGCGTAGTTTCGACCCCGGCTTTTCTTCGTCCGCAGGACGATCCGGCCGTGCTCCCCTTTCGAAGGCTCGATGTCGTTGCGGGACAGGGTCTGCAGGTCCCCCGGCCGGAGGCCGGTTTCCACCGCAACGGTCAGGATCCTCGACACGTAGCGCGGCGCGCCCGCGATGACCTGATCGATCTCCGGCTGCGTCCAGAAGATATGTGCCCGGTTGGATTTCTTCCGCTTCTGAAGCTTCAGAAGGTGATGCTCGCCGACAAGGCCCTGCTGGTATGAAGGAGATGATCCTTTGCATCGTCGCCATCATGTTGTCGCCCGTTCCCTCGGAGAACTTGTCGCGCCAGCGCATGATTCGGACCGAATACGCTTGTCCTCAAAGGCAGTGGCCGGCGCGCGGCCGAACTCCTCATCGATCCCGCCGGGGCGGACGATGTTCTTGCGGTGATCTGTCTTTGTGCGCTCTCCGAGCTGGGCGAAATCGTTCGAACGCAGGAACTCGTCGATGACCTCCTGGAACGTCCCCTTGCTTTCGACAAGGGCGTTCGTCGCCGCGCGAAACGCCTCGACATACTCGATCGAGTTCACCCCGTAGGGCTTGGTGCGGTCCCAAATCCGGCGCCCGCCGCGCCATGCGTAATGGTACTCGGCGATCGAGCCATTCGCGAGGCGCTTGCGGACGCGATGGAAGCCCTTGAGGTTGACGCGGAGCCTAGCCACGACGCGAGAACCAATCATCGGCCGCCGAGGCGGGCCCTGCCCCGTTTTCCGGGCCAGGTTTCGTCTGGACGTGGACCTTGTCGCCTTCGATCGTCAGGCCGTAGATGGTCAGCCCGAGCTTCTCGGCGACGCGCACGGCGCGCTCGATCTCGGCGGCGGTGACTTTCTTACGGTAGGGGCCGCGGGCACGCGGAGCTGGACGGAGCTCGGCTCCGCCCGGGAAATGGCGAATGTTCGACACGGTGGTATTCCCGTTCTCGAGTTCGACTCGAGCGGGTTCGGGATTACCGGGTTGAACAGAGGTTCAACGCGGTCACACCGAACCCGCCCACGAGGCGGATCGGTGTATGCGTATCGAATTGATCGTCAGGTAGACCGGGATGGACCTGGCTGGCTCCGGAAGAAGTGGCGCCAGCAGCCCATGATAGGCAAGCGTCAGGCGCGGGTTCGGCTGATCTGCTGTGCGGATATCACGGGATGGTCTCCTCTCGGTTGGGATGGAGGTAGCGCGTCCTCCACGCTCAATCAACATATTTGCTTTCGCGGATCGTCCTGCGAATGCGCATCCAAGGGACAAAAGACAGCTTTCTTTGATTCTTCCTCTGAAGTAGAAAAGCAATGCAGGTATTAAGCTAAGGACGAATACCATGCCGGATGACCGCAAGCGGATGGCCAATCTCAACTTGAAGATCTCCGAGGACGAACGGTGGGCCTTCAAGGAGCTCTGCGTCCCCCATCGGATGAGCCAGGTCGACGGGTTCCGTCTGGCCGTCACCCTACTGAAGAAACACTTAGACGAAGCGGACACCTGATGCAGAACCTGCTTTCCGAACTGAAATCGGCCCTCTCCCCAAATGCCTCATATTTCGAGGGTGACGCCCTCCTGAAGAGGTGATCGAACGGGCTCTAGGAATGGATCCGGCGCTGCTCGGTTTGCTCGCCGCATCGGACCCCATGCGGAAGCAGTTCTTCAACGATGCAGGCGGCGTCCCTGTTTTCGACAAAGTCGCCTTTCAGCGTTTCGTGTCGAACAAGGCCTTCCTGCCCGACAGCTACACGACCTTCCGCAACCGGATCGGCCTCGCGCAAGGCGACGATCTCCTGAAACAGCGCCAAGAGGTGGTTCTGGCCTGGCCATTCAAGGATTACGTCCTTGAAGGCGGCATGACCCGCGAAGATCGCGGCCAGCAGGAAGTCTTCTGGAACGAGACGTTGGCGCCCGACGACATCTCGCGGCTCTTCGAACCGAAGGTGATGACGGGATTCCAGCGATGGGACCAGGAGGCGGTCGCGGCCGGGGAGGCGAGACCGGTCGAGGAGATCACGCCCGCCGACAACCTGCTGATCAAGGGCAACAACCTGCTCGCCCTGCATACGCTCAAGGCGTGCTATGCGGGTAAGGTGAAGCTGATCTACATCGATCCGCCTTACAACACGGGGAATGACGGGTTCCGGTACAACGACCGGTTCAACCGTGCGACCTGGCTGACCTTCATGCGCAACCGGTTGGAGGTGGCGAAGGAGCTTCTGCGCGAGGATGGCGCAGTCTTCATCAACCTCGATGATGGCGAGGCGCATTACTGCAAGGCGCTTCTCGACGAGATCTTCGGCCGCAAGAACTTCGTTGCCAACGCGGTCTGGCAGAAGCGCTATTCGCGCGAAAACCGGGAGTCGATCGGCGACGCCCACGACCATATCCTGATCTTCCAGAAGAACGCGCCTGGCTTCACCTCCACCGTCGACAAGATCGAGATCACGGAGGAGCAGGCGAGGATCTACCGCAATCCGAATAACGACCCCAAGGGGCGCTGGCGCGCGGTCCCCATGACGGCTCAGGGCCACCGGCCGAACCAGATGTACGAGGTCGTGACGCCCGCCGGTGTGGTTCACACACCGCCCGAGGGCCGCTGTTGGAGTACCGTTGAGAGAGAGTATCTGCGCCTGCGCGAAGAGGGCCGGATCTATTTCGGCAAAGACGACCGCGCGCAGCCCGGTATCACCCGGTACCTCTCGGAGGTCGAGGGCGTCACGCCATGGACCTGGTGGCCCAGCAACGAGGCCGGTCACACCGATGAGGCGAAGAAGGAAATCTACGCGCTCTTCGGAGCGGAGGCTTCCCGAAACATGACGCCGAAGCCCGAGCGGCTCCTGCAGCGCATCATCCATATCGCCACGGATCCCGGTGATCTCGTGCTCGATTTCTTTGCCGGGTCAGGGACAACGGCCGCCGTGGCATACAAGATGGGCCGTCGCTGGATCGCGGTCGAGCAGATGAATTACATCGACGAGCTGACCGCGGCGCGATTCCGCAAGGTGATCTCAGGGGAGCAAGGCGGCGTGTCCGAGAAGCTGGATGGAAGGGCGGCGGCTCGTACATCTACGGCGAGTTGCTCGCCTGGAACAACCGGCTGGTCGCCCACATCCAGGATGGACGCTCGACCGCCGATCTCCGGCTGGTCGCCCGCATCCAGGATGGACGCTCGACCGCCGATCTCTCGGCCATCCGCGACGAGATGATCGACGGCGGGTACCTGCGCCACCAGATCAGCCGTGATGAGTTGCAACAGGTCGACCTTTCCGAACTCTCCCTGGAGGACGCCAAGGCACTCCTATTAGGCTGCCCTGACCTGAACCATCTCTACGTAAATGTCGGCGACATGTCCGATCCGACTTTCGAGGTCTCCGAGAAGGATCAGACGATCAACCGCGACTTCCAGGAGGAGGGCGCGTGAGACTTCTCAACGATTACGACGCGCTGGTCCGCCGCGGCCGCCTGGGCCTCGCCAGCCCCGAGCATGTCGCCGCCAATCTCTCGCCGGGGTCATGTCGTTTTCGCGGGGCCGCAGCATCCGCGAGTGCAGACGTGCCGTCGACACGGGTGCCGGCGATCAGGAGACCCGCCACATCCCACTCCTGGACCTCGGCAAGGATACGATCAGGTTCGCCATGGATGGCATCCCTCTTTTCCGCTTCGAAGACTTGCGCGAGCTGTTCCCGGACCTCCCCGGCCGGGACGAATTCATACGGTCGGAGAACTTCTTAGGCTCAGGACCCATTAATCAGGTTGAGGCTGTGCGGCCCGCATGATTCACG
>NZ_JBELKF010000013.1:0-59100 GCF_042089775.1 Palleronia sp. | reverse complement strand
TGCCCGATAAGACACTGCTGATGCGTCATGTTCTTCGCGCGATAGAAGCCAGCCGCTACGACATGCCTGGCGCGCTGGCCCGAATTGCTGACTTCGTCATGAAGGAACCCGAAGTGGCGGTGCGCGCCTCTATGTCAGAGCTTGCCATTCTCTCCGGCAGCGGGGAAGCCAGCATCGCCCGGTTCTGTCGCAAGCTGGGGTTTGACGGGTTTTCGGCCTTCAAGATGTCCTTGGCCTCGGACATCGCCTATCGCGTTAGCGCAGAACCGCGCGAAAATGACCTTGGCACGCGGGTCATTGATGCGGTCCGGGCCACTGTGGACGGCACGCCCGAAGCGGACCTGCGTGAGGTCGCCGATCGACTGACCGCCGCCCGGCACGTCGACATCTTTGGCGCGGGCGTGTCGGGTATGGTGGCACAGCTTTTCGCCTACCGGTTCTCCCGTATCGGGCTGGTGGCGCGCAGCTTCCAGGACCCGATCGTTGCGGACGAGGTTATCGGCGCACTCGATGAACGGTCGGTATATATGACCATCTCGGAGACGGGCCTCACGGCCCAGACCGAACGCATGCTATCGGCGGCGGGCGAGCGGGCCGCCTACCGCGTCGCGATCTCGGGGCGCCGCATCGATGATCTCGACCGGCTCTGCGAAAAGATGCTGATTGCGTCTGCCCTGTCCCCCCTGCCGGAACGCGGCGAAATCAGCCCGGTCGTCGCCAAGGTCGTCCTATGCGAGTTGCTCGTCGAGCAGGTGAGGCACCAGCGGTAGCACTAGGGGCCAGACTTACCTGGCTCGGGGGTGCCGCTCGGCCAAATGGTCGCTTCGACTCTGTACCACAGTTTCTGCGAGATCTAGTGAGCGCGCAGGTCAACTAGGCGTTCGTCGCGCGGAGCTTGGGCCGGAGCGCGGACGAAGAAGACTCAGTCCCTCTGTTTTACGGGCCAGAGTTGCTGGACCAGGAAGACAATGGTGGCGGGTAGTACCGCTGCAATCATCTCGTTGCCGCGCCACATGATGGACCAGACCAGGCCCGCTGCGATCAGGGCAAGAAGAAGGAACGACCCTTGCCGGACCCTCTGATCGGCTTCCTGGCCCCGGGCAAACAGAGCCTCAGGTGAAAGCACCAGATAGAAGAAGCCGATGATCAGCATCGTGGCAAAGAAGGCGGATTCTTCGAGAACCGCGCTCAGATGGACGAGGCTCGAAATCCCGGAGCCGAGCGCGAGCGCCTCCAGGCAAAGCATCCGTTTGCGGCGATCAGCAGCGGATTGAAGCGCCAGCGGCGTGTGAGCAAGAATCCCGTGGAGAGCACTGCGAACCCGGCGCCGACATAGAACCGATGCGGGAACTCCAGGCCGAGCCGCCCAGAGCACGAGAAGGCGACAAGCGGCGCGGCTTCGACGAAGAGCAGAACCCATGTCATAGACTTCGAGCGGTCGGTCATCATTCAGAATAATGACCACGGATACTGCCTGCTGGGAAGAACAAGGTTGGTGTCTGAGATGGGCTCGAAGCCGTCCTCCGGCCGCGCCGTGCCTGGATGAAGCGAGGAAGATCCCCGGACATGTGCGTGCGAGTCGAGCCGAATAGGTTGGAGCTGACATTGGGCCCGCACCCACGCAGGGTTTGTCTCTCAATGCGGAGCCGCCTCCTTTCCGCCCACTCTTGCCGACATTGCCGCAGTTGGGGAGCCGCCGTCGCAGGGCGCGTGCCATCCGGCCCTGCTTCAGGACTGCGGCGAGGCGGACAGTGCTTCGACTGCCCGCCTGATGTTTTCGCTTGCGGCATCCGCAGTCTGCTCAACCGGCAGATCGTCTCCCATCGTCCAGCTTCGGAAGGCCAGAGCGATAGCATGTGCCACGAGCCTCGCGACGAGGCTCGCTACCACCGCTTCCCCGGGCCCCAACCGGCGGTCGAGAAGGGACTGCAACTCGCGCACGAGATTGTCGATCAACGCGCTGAACACGGGCTGGAGATCAGGCGAGGCTTTCAGGACTTTGCCGATGTTTTGCACTGCTGCGCGTTCGGGGGACGCATCAGTCAGTATCTGTCGCACCAGTTTGTCCAGGTCCGGCAAGAGCGAACCGTCCGAGGTCACGAACCAGTCAAGCTCCGGGCCGAACCGGTCTATGTGCGGGCCCGCCAAGGCCTCTTGCTTGTTCCGATAGTGGTTGAAAAACGTCCGGCGACTGATGCCGGCATGGTCTGCGATCATCTCAATCGTCACGCTGTCATAGCCCAATGTGGCCGCGAGATGCAGCGTCGAATGCTGGATACTGCGTGCCGTCTTCGTTCGCTTGCGGCGGACAGGTTCCTTCGGCTCGGACATGCTGATCCTCCATCACGTTCCTGACAGGTTATTGCACAGTGTGCAATTTCATGAAAGGTCGACTCGGGGAAACCCGCGACCTTCACCGGACCCAAGGAGATCACAATGGTGCTTCGTCTGAGCTTTGTCTTCGGTGTCGCAATCCTGGCGAGTGCCGCACATGCCCAGATGCCGCCCCCGAGCGTCGGTGTCATCGAGCTGCAAACACAGACGGTGCCACGCACGCTTGTCGAGCCCGGCCGCGCCATCGCCTCGGCCGAGGTCGCGATCAGGCCACGCGTCGGAGGCACCGTGACCGAGATCCTCTACCAACCCGGCGAGACGGTCGAAGCGGGCGATCCCCTGTTCCGGATCGATCCAGCAACGTACGAAGCAGACCTCAGGGCGGCCGAAGCCGATCTGGCCTCGGCGCAAGCCTCTGTGCGCGAGGCCGAAGCAGCGTTCGGGCGATCGGAACAGTTGCTGGGAACGGGCACATCGCAGGCCCAGCTCGATACGGCGCGCAGCGCACTGGAGCAGGCGCGTGCCGCGTTGCAATCCGCGACCGTGGCCCGGGACCTTGCGCAGATGGATCTCGACCGGACGACCGTCACCAGCCCGATCCAAGGTGTTGCCGGCTTTGCCACCATCTCGGCGGGGGATCTTGTCGCGGCCAACCAGGCGGATGCCCTTGCGACCGTCACCCAGCTCGATCCGATCGACGTCGAGATCTACGCCCCGTCGTCGCGCATCCTGTCCCTGATCGAGGATGTCTCCAGCGAGCGCGTCGTCGTCGCCGAAGAGATCACGGCCACTCTCACGCTCGAGACCGGCCGCACATTTGATGCGTCGGGAGAGATGATCGCCTCGAGCCAGAGCGTGTCGGAGACGACAGGCGCGCGGGCCACCCGCTTCCGTTTCGAGAACCCCCGCCACGTCCTGCTTCCCGGCATGTTCGTCCGCTCGGAAGTCACGCTGGGATCGACCGACGCGATCGTCGTGCCGCAATCCGCGACGGAACGCGCGTCCACCGGCGAACTGACGGCCTGGGTCGTGGTCGACGGCACGGCAGAGCGTCGGACGTTGCAGGAACAGGGGGTCTATGAACACGGCTGGATCATCACCGACGGTGTCGGGGCCGGAGAGATGTTGGCCGTCGATGGGCTGGCGAACCTCAGCCCCGGAATCGAGGTCCAGACGGTCCCGGTCGCACTGGATGAGAACGGCGTCGTCCAGGATTTGCGGGACGAGGCTTCGGCCGAAGCCGAGCAGGAATAACGGAGCACCATGGCGCAGTTTTTCATCCACCGACCCGTCTTCGCATGGGTTATTGCCGTTCTCGTGATGCTTCTGGGCGCGATCAGCCTGTCGCGGCTTCCGATCGAGCAATATCCCCAGATCGCGCCCACGACGATCAACGTCAGCGCCAGCTATAGTGGCGCGAGCGCCGACGTCGTGGCCAACTCGGTGACGACGGTGCTTGAGGACGCGCTGACCGGGATCGAAGGCGTGATCTACATGACGTCCTCGTCGTCGTCGGGAAGCGGCAGCATCGCACTGACTTTTGAGGACGGCGTGGATCCCGACATCGCGCAGGTGCAGGTGCAGAACGCGATGCAACGCGTTTCGGCACAGCTTCCGAGCGCCGTGCAGCAAAACGGCGTGTCGGTGTCCCGCTCGTCGAGTTCGACCCTCATGGTGGCCGCGCTGACGGCGCCGGAGGGAAACCGGACGGCGCTTGAGCTGGGCGACCTGGTGACAGGGCGGATCTCGGGTCCGGTCCAGCGTCTGGACGGCGTGGGCGCGGTGCAGATGTTCGGGGCGGGCTATGCGATGCGGATCTGGATGGATCCGATGAAGATGGTCCAGTACAGCGTCAGCCCCGCGGATATAACGGCAGCCATCGGAGATCAGAACACCAACGTCACCGTAGGACAGCTGGGCAGCCAGCCGATCGTCGAAGGCCAGCAGATGACGGTGGCCCTGTCGGCGCAGTCGCAGCTCTCCACGGCGGAAGAGTTCGAGCGGATCCTGCTGCGCACCGCGCAGGACGGCTCCACGGTGTTCCTGGGCGATGTGGCCGATATCTCCATCGGGCAGGAAACCTACGGCACAGGCGGGCGGTATAACGGCCAACCGGCAGCGGGCTTCTCGGTCTCCCTCGCGCCGGGTGCCAACGCGGTGGCGACCGCCGATTCGGTGCGCGACACGCTGAACCGTCTTGGCGCGGCTCTGCCGGAAGGCGTCGAGATCGCCTATCCCTACGACACCTCGCCCTTCATCGAAGAATCCATCAGCCAAGTGTATAACACGCTGATCGAGGCCGTCGTGCTGGTCTTTCTCGTGATCTTCGTCTTCCTGCAAAGCTGGCGCGCGACGCTGATCCCTGTCGTTGCCGTGCCGGTGGTGCTTCTGGGGACGCTCGGCGTGCTGCTGCTTTTCGGCTACACGATCAACACGCTGACGATGTTCGCGCTTGTGTTGGCAATCGGCCTGCTGGTCGATGACGCGATCGTGGTGGTCGAGAATGTCGAGCGGATCATGGACGAAGAGGGGCTCGACCCCGTCGCCGCGACCGAGAAGAGCATGCGCGAGATCACCTCGGCCCTGGTCGGAATCGTGCTGGTCCTGTCGGCGGTGTTCCTGCCCATGGCGTTCATGACAGGATCGACCGGGGCGATCTATCGCCAGTTCTCGGTCACGATCATCACCGCCATGGTCCTGTCGCTGGGGGTCGCGGTGATCCTTACCCCGGCCATGTGTGCTACGTTGTTGAAGAAGGGCGGCCACGGCACGCGATTTGCACCGGCGCGGTGGTTCAATGCATCGCTCGGCCGCGCGACGAATGGATATGGCCGCGCGGTCGGGGTCCTGATCCGGCGGCCCTTCAGCATGCTGGTCGTGCTGGCTGCGATCACCGCGGGCGCACTTTACTTCTACGATCGGCTGCCCAGCTCGTTCATCCCGCAGGAGGATCAGGGCGTCCTGATCGTCATGGTGCAGACCCCTGACGGGTCCACGACACCAAAGACCGAAGCCCGCGTCGCCGAGGTCGAGGACTACCTGCTGAACGACTTGGGAGCGGCGGTCGACTCGGTCTTCGGCGTGATGGGGTTCAGCTTCGGCGGCTCGGGGCAATCCTCGGCCATGCTGTTCGTCAAGCTCGAGGATTACGAGGCGCGCGCGGATACCAGCGCGGCGGCGTTGGCAGGGCAGATCAACCAGCACTTCTACCTCAACAACCGCTCCGGCACCGTCTACGCGCTGCAACCGCCCGCGATCCAGGGGATGGGCGCGACCTCGGGCTTTTCGATGTACATGGTCGATCAGGGCGGCCAGGGGGCGGACCGCCTGGCCGAAGCCGCAGACGAAGTCGTGGCCATGGCCCAGCAGGACGGGCGCGTGACCAACCTGCGCGGCAACGACAACCCTGCCGGAACGTCGCTGCGCATCGACATCGATCAGCAAAAGGCGGCGGCGTTCGGCCTGTCGATCGGCAACGTCAACTCGATGTTGTCGCTGATCTTCAGCGGCCGCGAGGTCGGGGATTTCCCGATGAACGACGACCTGCGCCCCGTCATCGTCCAAGGCGAGGCCGCGGCGCGGTCGCAGCCCGAGGATATCGGCAAGTGGTACGCCCGCAACGAGTCCGGCGAGATGGTCTCGCTCGCGGCCTTCACCGATCTTGTCTGGGACGAGCAGCCGCAATCCATCTCGCGCTTCGCGGCGACGCGGGGGCTGAACCTGACGGGAACCCCCGCCGAAGGCGTCTCGTCCGGCGTTGCGATGGAGGTGATGGAGGACCTCGTCGCCAGCCTGGACGAGGGGTTCTCGGTCGAGTGGACCGGCCTGTCCTATCAGGAGCGGCTGTCGGGCAACCAGGCGCCGCTGCTTTACGCGCTGTCTGCCCTCGTCGTCTTCCTGGCGCTCGCTGCCCTGTATGAAAGCTGGGCGCTTCCGCTGGCCGTCATGATGACGGTGCCGGTCGGGATCTTCGGCGCCATCGGCGCGGCGCTGTTCTTTGGTCAGCTCAACGACGTCTACTTTAAGGTAGGGCTTCTCACGACCATTGGTCTGGCCGCAAGAAATGCTATCCTGATCGTGGAATTCGCCGAAGAGCAGCGCCGCGAAGGGAAGGCGCTTGTCGAGGCTGCAGTCACGGCCTCTCGGATGCGCCTGCGCCCGATCCTGATGACGACGCTGGCTTTCATGTTCGGTGTGTTGCCGCTGGCAATTGCATCCGGAGCGGGGGCGGCCGCACAGCGATCCATCGGCATCGGTGTCCTTGGCGGCATGGCAGCCGCCGCCGTCATCGGGATCTTTCTGGTCCCCGTGTTCTACGTGGCCGTCCTTGGTGCAGTCAGTCAATTGCGGCGCCAAGGGCGCGTTGCAGATGTCTGACGTCTTGCGGACCCGCGTTCGCAGCCGGGTCGTGACAAACGTGGCGACTGCGTTTTGTCGTTACTGCGGAGCTGGATGGAGTGAATGACGCTGCCTGCCGCCGCGAACGTCCGCTGGTAGGAAGCCGCACCGCGGCGCGGGCTGACCACGTGAACGGCCCGATCCTTCATATCTCCACCGCCTCGGATATTGCCAGGGCGTCTTCGAGCTCGACGCCAAGGTATCGGACTGTGCTGTCCATCTTTGTGTGGCCCAGCAGCAGTTGCACGGCCCTAAGTAATCCTTTTCGCTTTTCGTCGGCAGCGCGATCTGGGGCGTACTCGCGGCATGTGCCGCGAAAGCTTCCATCGCCTTGGCTCCCGTCAGTTTGATCCGAGCGGATTGCACTAAGCCGGGACGGTCAAAGAGGGTCTGCACGACGCCCGCATCGGCGAACATCTCGGATTCGAAGACCGACCCTTCGGCCACAAACATGCCGACGACCTTCCATGTGGACGTACCGAACGTCACGTCATCGCCAACAGCAAGCCCTTTGTAATCACGGCTCAGACGGCGTCCGACGACGATTTCGGGCGCACCGGGGGTAAAGGCGCGGCCTTCTGTGATACGGACCAGCGGGCGCACGTCGAACCCGTGATCGCCGATGCCCCGCAGGGACAAGGTCTCAAACCGGCCAGACTCCTTTTCCGTCGCATCGACCGGGACGACAAGTTCGCGCGACATGATTGCTTGGCTGTCTGCATCGCGGGCAATTTGTGTCGCCGCGGACAGGAAATGAAGCTGCGCAGGCTCGATCCGGCTGCCTAGCTCAGAGGCGGCACCGGTGCCCAAGGCGATGGCAATATCGTCCGACCCGGCATGTTGCAGCGCCATTCGGAAGCCGTTGGCCATCGCTAGAAAGCCGAGTAGGACCGTGACGACCAAGGCCACCGAGAATATCATTGACAGCGAGATCCAGAACCGTCGCGGCAGGCTTTTGAGGTTTGCGCGAGACAGGGCGAAAGATTGCTTGAGAAGGGACATGGCTCAAATTCCTTTCAGGGCCGCAGAGGCCGGAACGCGCACGGCGTTCAACGCGGGAAGTCCGCCAGTGAGCAGCGCGAAGAGAAACGCGAAACCGCCGGCGGTCATCAGGATCCGCGGTGTCAGCACTAGGCTCGGCACGAATGTCGAAAGTGGCGCCGCCAAGGCGGATGTGGCCAAAGCTGCCGCCAGGAGGCCTAGGATCAGCCCCAGCAAGAAAGTCCAGAGCATTTCGGCCAACACGCTGCGCAGGATATAGCCGCCGGAGAAGCCCAGCACCTTCAGTACGCCAATCTCCATCGTCCGCTCGCGTATCGCGAAGAACATGGTGTTGGCGACGATCATTAGAATTGTGATGAAGGACGCGCCTGCAATCAGGCGAACGATAGTCGTGATGTCAGCGAATTGCGCCACGAAAGCCTTCATGAATTCGCTTTCCGTCCGCGTGCGCGTCTCGAACGCGGAATTAGCGAAACGAGTGTCGATGGCTCTAATGACATCCGCGGACCGCGTGCCATCAGCAGGAAGGATGCCGAAATTGCCGACCGTATCGACACCGAAACTGCGCGCCGCGTTGAAGTAATCGTAGCGCATGACCACGAAACTGGTATCAGCGGTCTTGTCTATACCATCGAAAATACCCGCGATCCGGAATCCCCACTCGGCAGAGCCATCGGCTTTCACCGCGTCGGTTGAGGTTAGGACGATGCGGTCGCCGACGTCCCATCCCTCACGGTCGGCCAGCGAACGGCCCACAAGGAGCCCGTCACGGCTGCTTTCTATAGCGGTCAGGTGGCTTTCGGTGAAGTCGTACTGATCGGCGAAGAACCTCGCATAGCTACGTGGCTCCACCGCGTTGGCCCCGAGGTAATTATTTGGTGATCCGTGGGTGGCACGCATCCGGCCATATACGTAACGTTCCCGACCTCAGGCATGTCCGTAAGTCGTGCGGCATAGCTGATCGGCAGGCCTTGCGCGGTCCCGGCCTTATTGGTGACGATCAGCCGCTCCGTTTTGCTGTGCACGCCGTTGAAGCCCTGCTCAAACGCGGCGAGAAGAGCGAAGATGAAGAAGGCGATGCCGATTGACAGCACCAGAAGCACGCCGCGCGTACGCTTGCGGGATAGATTCCGGCGGATGAGCGTGAATGTGTTCATGGCTCAGGCGACCTTCGATGTTGGCTGTGTCTCGACGAAGCGGCCCTTATTCAGGTTCAGGGTGCGCTTGGCATATCCGCATGCAGCTTCGTCATGCGTTACCATCACAATGGTTTTGCCCATTTCTGAGTTGAGCGTCTGAAGCATTCCCAGAATTTCGTCAGCGCTCTTGCGGTCCAGGTCACCAGTAGGTTCGTCGCACAGCAGCAGAACAGGATCCATTGCTAAGGCGCGGGCGATGCCAACCCGCTGCATCTGACCGCCGGAAAGCTCGGCGGGCAGGTGGGCGTGGCGTTCGGCAAGACCGACCAGTTCAAGGATCGTATCCACCCGTTCCCGGCGCTGACGCTTGTTCAGATCGGTCAGCAGCAACGGAAGCTCAACGTTCTGGGCAGTCGTCAACATCGGCATCAGATTGTAAAATTGGAACACGAACCCGACCTTCGAGCCGCGCCAACGGCTGAGCGCGCCTTCGGACATCGTGTCGATCCGGTTATAGCCGAAGTGAATCTCGCCCTGATCGGGCCGATCGATCCCGCCGATTAGGTTCAGCAAGGTGGACTTTCCCGATCCCGATGGACCCATGACCGCCACGAAATCGCCCTTCGGGATTTCCAGCGTCAGGTCGTGGAAGATCGTGACCTGCTGGTTTCCGATCTTATAGCCCTTGCGGACACCCTCTATTAGAATTCCGGCGTTCTCGATGACATCTGTTGACGTGGTTCAGTCTCCTTTCGTCCGAAGGGAAGCGGTGCGCTCTATCGCGTCGAATGTGACCTTTGCGGACATGTTCGCAAACACGCCTATCGGTGGGTGGTCGAGAGTAAGGCGAACCAATGCGGTGCCCTTCTGCACGGACACGATGGGCGCGATGGTTGTGATCTCGGCATCGAACTTCCGGCCAGGATAGGCGTCCAGTTCCACCCGCGCGGTTTGACCGGGGGCGACGGCTGATAGGCTCGTCTCGGCGACGTCGACCTCGATGCTTAAGGCGTCGGGGTCGATTAGCGTGGCAATTGCCGTTCCGGAATCCCCGCCCAGACCTGACACCGCAATGTCGCCGGGGTTGAGATGCCGCGCCACGACGATACCCGCGAAAGGCGCCCGGATGGTGTGGCGGGCGAGCGTGTCTTCGGATTTCTCGACCTCGCGCCGGGCGATGGCGATCTTCAGTGCGCCGACCTCTACCTCGCGCTCCAGCCGCAGAAGGGAGAAATGGGCGGCTTCGGAACTCGCCTTCGTGGTCCATCCGCTGGCCAGCAGCGTGGCCTCCGTCTCAGCCAGCGCACGCGCTTCATCCAGCGACGCGCGCTGACTGGCATGGCTGGCTTCGGCCATGGCGAGGCCAGCCCGCGCGATATGCAAATCGGCCCGTGCGGCTGTCCGGTCTAGCGTTGCGATGATCTGTCCCGCCTCAAAGGTGTCGCCGATATCCACCGACACGGTGTCGAGACGCCCGCCAATATCGGGCATCAGCGGCAGTTCCCGGTCGGCCACCACGTAGCCCGACCCGATGATTGCCGGTGTAGGGGCCGGTGCGATGACGGGTGCCGCAACGGACGGATCGCTCGCGGGCACTTCCGCAACGGCGACATCGGCTTCGGTCGAATTGCTTGCGGCCCCGAGATAGGCCTTAAGAGTTTCGCGCCCGTCCTGCCAGACCGTTACCGGCGTGGCGCTGCTTTGATAGAGCCATGCCGCGCTACTGCAAAGAAGCACCAGCACGACCAGCGACCGGCCGGGCAACGGACGGCGCGCAGCACGGTCCTCGCGCTTAGCTGGTGCCACTTCTTCCCTGTCGATGGACAAGGACTTGAGTCGATCGAGAATTTCGGGACTATGAGACATAGCGTTCATGGCGGGTCTCCGGATTGAAATTCCTTACCACCATAGAAAGGAGGTCCTGCACCGTGCGACCGCGAACGCGATCTGGTCCGTGCGGATTGCGATTGAGGTCTTCGTGTCAGACGCAAATCATTGATTCGTCGAATAGATCCTTGGCCGACGCAGTTGGATGCCAGAAGATGAATAAGCGACCTGAAACGTGTTCTGCACACCTGGTAAAAATTTCTCGGCACGCGGAAACAGCGTTTGACTGATAAGCGTACGGGTGCGATTCCTTTTCTGTCGCGCGGTTTCTTGACCGCGCCACATCTAGTGCCGGCGGGGCGGGGGCTCCGCGTTCTCGGCCGCTACGATACGACACGTTTTGACAGATCACTTTTCGGTGCCCTGGATATCGTTTGCCCTAAGCGCCTATCCTGCGCCTCCCCGCTTCGGCTGGCAGAGTTTCTGGCCGGGCGAGCGATGGCGCAGGTGGCCCAGATCGCAATGGGTTTGGTGCCCGCCGACGTGCCCATCGGTCCGGATCGCGCCCTGGTTTGGCCTGTTGGTATCAAAGGGTCCATCAGCCACGCGCGGGGCTGTTGCGCAGCTTTCGTTGTGCCAACGGCCTCGGGTATGCCAGGGATCGACGTGGAGCGGATCGCAGCCGGGCATGCCTTGCGTTCGATTTTACGCATTGCTCTGGATGCTAACGAGAGGGGTTTCATCGACGCAGCTGCCGATCCCGCGACTGCCGCGACGTTGACCTTTTCGGCTAAGGAGACGCTCTTCAAGGCGCTATTTCCGACAGTGCGCCATTCTTTCGGGTTCGATGCGGCAACGCTCGTCACCGTGCCGACAGATAGCCTTGTTTTATTGCGACTGACCCGAGACCTAGCAATCACTTTGCCAAAAGATCGGATCTTCCGCGTCTCGTTTCGAATAGAGGCGGATCACGTGGTAACATGGTTAGTCTCTGGCGAACATGGCAATGTGATTTGATGGCCGCCGTACCCTTCGCAGCAAGGTTTTGAAATGCCTGAATCTCCTTCACCGGTATTGCGTCTTCCAATTCGTGAGCGAGGGCGGGTCTGGCACCGCTGGGAGGCACGGCGAGGCTGCCTCAGCAGCGATAGGATAGCCTCAAGTAGACGTTCCCTGCGCCAGGACGCGACTGTGCGTGATGCGCAGGAAGTGGACCCCGAAAGGACACGCTGCGGGGACGGTTCGGGTTCCGTCATGCTGCGCCGCCTCGACCCGAAGCGGAAGTTGCTTTCTCGCGAAGCATGAAAGTACGGCTTACAGTCCGGTGTGCGGGACGAAGCAGTCTTTCTTTCGATGTCAGCTCGCAGTCTCCGGTCGATCCGCTGCCCGTTGAACTGAGGATGTGCAGAACGAACCAACCGCTCTACGGCCTTCGTTACCGAAATTCCGAGGCGGCAAGTGTTCCCGTAGTCATCGCCGTTACGTTTGATGGGATCTCTCCATTGCTTCGCCACTCACTTGGCGCCACCCCAGTGACCCGCCGGAATTCGCGATTGAAATTGGACTTCGTATTGAAACCGCTGTCCAGCATCGCGTCCGTCACCGTAGATCCGGCCTCGATCAGCTTGCAGGCATGGCGGATGCGCCAGGCATTGACGTAGCGCGAGACGTTTTGGCCGGTCGCGCGGTTGACGGCCGATGAGAGCCTCTTTTCCGGAAGATGCAACCGCCGCGCCAGCCGTGACAGGTTCAGGTTCGGGTCCAGATGCACCGGATCGCGCGACAGGAAACCGTCGATCCGGGCCACGATCTCGGCGTCCTCGTCCAGGCATTGCCGGTCGGCTGCCGGGGGTGCGTCCAGTTCGCGCTCCTCTGCACCGGAGGCCGCCGGACTGCCGCTCAGCAGCCCCAGAAGAAGCAGGATCAGCGACGACGAGGCCGTGATCATCCAGCCGGCCCAGCCTTCATTGCCGCTCATGTAGGCCAGGCTGATCAGCGCGTCCCCGAGCGCCGATGCAATCAGGGCCCAGCCGAGAATCTGCCAGATGACGACTGGTATCTGCCCCGCCTCCAGCCGGGCGAGCGGCATGTCGGACGCGGCGCGCAGCTGGAACAGGATCGCGCCGCCATAGATTAGGAAGACCAGCGTCACGGCGACATCCGTCGTCTCGGGTGCGAAGACGCGGCAGCACAGGATGAAAGCCGGCGCGGCCAGATGTAGCGCCATCGCACTCAGCTTCAGCCGGGTGACCAGAGCATCGCGAAACGTGATCCAGGCCAGTGGCGGGATCGCCGCGGCGCTGACCGGCAGGATCGGACGCAGCCAGTCGATACCGTAGCCGCCCGCCAGCGCCACCAGCAGGGACTGGCCGGCACAGGCCAGCAGGAACGCGACCAGAAGCGGCCGGCCGTCCGACAGCAGGCTCCGGACTGCAATATATGCCAGCACGAGGGCGACGAAGGCGGGGACGGGCAGCATCGGCATGGATCCGTTCTATCCGAAATCCGGATCGAGGCGACCTTTATCCGGGATAGAGGACGCACTCGTGCCAGCCTGAGGTGCATTCGCAGGGGCAGCGTTCACTGACGGAGGTCCCCATGAAACGCTTTGCTACTCTCGCCTTCCTCGCAATGTCGCATGCTCTGCCCGCCGCAGCCGACATGCTGCCGGGGTATGACCGGTTCGATCTGTCGGCCTACCACCGCGCCCGGCCGGTCGCAGCGTCCATCTGGTATCCGGCGGCCGCGCCCACCTACCGCGCCCCCGTGGGCGATGGTCCGATCTTCGACCCTACATTGGCCGTCATCGGCCCTGCGCCTGCCGAAGGCCGGCACCCGCTGGTCCTGCTGTCGCACGGATCGGGCGGCAATGCCGACAGCCTGGGCTGGCTTGCTTCGGGGTTGGTTGTGCGCGGAGCCATCGTCCTTGCCGTCAATCATCCGGGCTCGACCAGCGGAGACAGCTCGCCACGCCGCTCCGTCGATCTGAAGGCGCGGGCGAACGACCTGACCGCCGCGCTCGACACCGTGCTGGCCGACCCCGCCTTTGCGCCCTCCATCGACACCGGTCGGATCGGCGTTGTCGGATTCTCTCTGGGCGGTGCGACGGCCTTGGGCCTTTCGGGGCTGCAATTCGACGGCGCGGTCCAGGACACCCGCTGCTCGCAAGTGCCGAGCGCGGGGGACTGCGGCTTCTTCCTGCGCGGCGGCGTGCGCTTTGCCGATCATCCGGGTTTTTCGGCAGACACCCGCGATCCCCGCATCACCCGCGCCGTGGCCGTCGATCCAGGCTTCGGAACCGCCGCGCGCCCCGAGAGCCTGGCTACTGCTCTTGAAGGTGTGACGCTGATCAATCTTGGCGAAGCGGACAGGCTCGAGGCGGCCGATGTCGGGCCGGACGGAAACGACCTTGCGCGTCTCATGCCAGAAGCGAGCCACGTCGTGATCGCACCGGCGAACCACTTCACCTTTCTGGGCACCTGCAAGGCTGGAGCGACGGAATTATTGCAAGCAGAAGGCGACGATCCGATTTGCGCCGATCCCGAAGGGACAGATCGCGCGGTGGCTCATTTGCGGCTGATTGACGCCGTTGCCTCTGGGCTCGGGCTTTAGGGCTGCGGCAACGCAAAAGGAGATCGCCATGAAACTCAGGTCCCTTTGCTCCCGCCCGCAGCCCGGCGATCCGATTGCTCCAAGGCACGCGCGCGCCCTTCGAACGCGGCGGACCTGAGGTGACGGTAACCGGCTTCCGTGATCGTCCGGTCGCCGAACACCGCTTCGGGACTGGGAGCCAGAGCCGGAGGCTCCGTCCCCCAGAACCGTTCCTTCAAGGCAAATAACTGCTCGAGTACCAGGCTCATCTCGTCCGGGCGAAACCCTCGTTCGCGGAGCAGGTCCATATCCTCGGGCATGAGATCGGCGGCCTGGCCACGTTGAGCCAGTAGCCTCAGGGCGCAAGCTTCTGCGCGATCCGTCATCCAGCGCCTACGCCATTCGGCAGGCGAGACGGCGGGGCTTTCGTCCCACCGCTCGCCCTCGATGCGCTGCAGTTCTTCTGCGACGACGGCTTCCAAGTAGGCGCGAACGTCGTCTTTCGTGATGGTTTGCGTCTTCATGCCCTCATACATCCACTCGGCGGCATTCGAGACAAGAGCGCCGACGCGCCTGGCTGTGGACAACTCCCGCGTCCGCAGACTGACCTGCAATGTTCCTGTGGATTGGTGCGCTGATGTAGCCGGACATCGCCTACGCCAGACATAAACCGCCCCGCGGCGGCTGACATGCGTGATCTGTCCCATCGTCGTCTCCTCATCGGAGCCGAAAGACGATCGAAAACCTGCTCGAGACACAGTGATGTCACGCATCCTTGTGTCGCACTGCGAATCCGATTCCCTGCCGCAGCAGGGTTATCGTTGCAAATCAACGATTTACGAGAACCTTGGCTGGGGTGGTAGGATTCGAGGCGGTGGTGCGAACCTGGGAGCACTTAAATGATGATCGACGCGAGGGTACAGCATTGCATAGCGCGACGAATCTTGCGCGAACGGGTAGCAATAAGGGTAGCAAATTGGGTTGCATGATCTCTTAATCTAGGAGAGCTCTCGTTGCTTCATTGACGTACGCTCTTAAAGTAATTAGCTTTTCCAGCTTACAGAAAGCACGCCTTGTGGCGGAGAGACAGGGATTCGAACCCTGGGAGGACTTGCATCCTCAACGGTTTTCGAGACCGCCCCGTTCGACCACTCCGGCACCTCTCCGCGGTCTGGCGGCGGGTCTATCCATGTGCGGCGGCGGGCGCAAGAGGAGCATGAAGAGATTTTTTGCACCCTTGGGTCGCCGCCTGCCGCATCGTATGTATCGGGCGTTATCACCCCGACCGAAAGGCTCGTTATGTTCCGCACCTCTGCCGCTGTCTTTGCCGTCTGCGTCGGCGCTTCGGCGCCACTCGCCGCGCAGGACGCCGAGCGCCTGTTCGAGGCGCTGAGATTGGACGACGTGGTCGAAGTCATGCGCGGGGAAGGGATCGTCGCGGGCGAGGCGCTTGAGGCCGATCTGTTTCCTGGCCGCGGTGGACCTTTGTGGGACCGGGTCGTCCGCGACATCTACGACAGGTCAGAGATGATTGAGGTCGTGCACGATAGGTTCGGGAAGGCGATTCCTGAGGCGTCCGTCGCGCCTCTCATAGGGTTCTTCGAGTCCGAGACGGGGCAGCGCCTGGTCGAGCTTGAGATCGCCGCTCGGCGCGCGATGATCGACGAGGCGGTCGAGGACGCCGCCGCAGAGTCTGCGCGCGACGCGACGGCGGCACGGCGCGACCTGATCAGAGATTTCATCGAAGCGAACGACCTGATTGAGCAGAACGTGACGGGCGCACTGAACTCGAACCTCGCATTCTATCGCGGGCTTCTGGACGGGGAGGCGCCGATCGGGGGCCTTAGTCAGGATCAGGTGATCGCAGACGTCTATGCCTCCGAGCCGCAGGTGCGCGAGGATACCGTTGATTGGCTTGAGGGGTACCTGACGCTTGCCTACGCGCCGGTCGATGACATGGCGCTGCAGCAATACCTGGATCTTAGCCGGAGCGATGTGGGGCAGGACCTGAACACGGCGATCTTCGCCGCCTTCGACGAGCTCTATGACGATATCTCGTATGACTTGGGCCGCGCCGCCGCACGGTTCATGAGCGGACAGGACCTCTAGACCCGCCCTTGACACCTGACGGTCGGATCGACATAAGCCGCGCACCCGGGTGGAGAGATCCGCCGCGGGTCCATTGTAATTCGCCCACAACGGGCGCGCTGTCCGAGGCGGGATCGCACTCCCGAAACGTGTCGACCGGAAACGGCGGCAGGCCACAGGATGCGGGACAAGAAGGAAGAGCCCATGTTTGCGGTCCTCAAGACCGGCGGCAAGCAGTATCGCGTCCAGCAAGGTGACGTTCTGCGTGTCGAGAAGCTCGCCGCCGATGCCGGTGAAAAGATCCAGTTTAACGATGTCCTGATGGTCAACTCCACCATCGGCACCCCCTTCGTCGACGGCGCGGGTGTGCAGGCCGAGGTGATCGAGCAGATCAAGGGCGAGAAGGTCATCCACTTCGTCAAGCGCCGCCGGAAGCACGGCTCGAAACGCACGAAGGGCCACCGCCAGCAACTGACCCTGCTGCGCGTGACCGACATCCTCGAAACCGGCGCCGCCGATTCGGGCGTTAAGGAAGCCATCGGCGCAGGCATCGCCGGCTGGACCGGGGTGAAGGCGGACAAGGGCGACTACGCCAAGAACCGTTCCGGCACGGCCGAGATGAAAAAGCGCGTCGCCACGGGCGAAGCGAAGGAAAAGGTCGCCGCCAAGACCGCCGCCGCCGAGGGTGGTGAGACGTCTAAGCCCGGCAACCTGCTGACCGAGCCGCGCGACGGGCAAGGCGACAAGCTGACCGATCTGAACGGTGTCGGCCCCGCGATGCAGACGAAGATGAACGAAGCTGGCGTCTACCACTTCGACCAGATCGCCGCTTGGAACGAGGCGGAAATGGCGTATATGGCAGATCAACTCGGCGCTGGCGGCAAGCTGGCCGGTTGGGTCGACGAAGCCAAGAGCAAGTAAGAGGGAGACCGACTTATGGCACACAAAAAGGCAGGCGGTTCCAGCCGCAACGGTCGCGACTCCGCCGGACGTCGTCTTGGCGTCAAGAAATTCGGTGGTGAGGCCGTCATTCCCGGCAACATCATCATCCGCCAGCGGGGCACCAAGTGGTGGCCGGGCGAGGGCGTGGGGCTTGGCCGCGACCACACCATCTTTGCGACCGACGGTGGCAAGGTGACCTTCCACAAAGGCCTGAAGGGACGGACCTACGTCTCGGTTCTGCCGGAAGCTGAAGCCGCCGAATAAGGCTACTTTCAGCGATTCCAAGGGGGGATCGGCGGTCGCCGGTCCCCCTTTTTCGTCCGAGGACCCGATGCGGGACATCGCCCACCTGACGACCGAACGGCTGGTTTTGAGGCCACTTCGACCAGACGACGCCGATGCCGTCGTTGCGGGGGTCGGCAATTACGATGTCGCCAAATGGCTGGCGGTCGTGCCATTTCCTTACGATCGCAGCGATGCCGAGTCGTTCCTTGCCTCAACCGCAGCCGAAGCGCGCCGGACCTGGGCGATTTGCGACGCAAGCGGGCTCTGCGGCGTGATCTCGGCGCAGGACGAACTGGGTTACTGGCTGGCGCGATCCGCCTGGGGGCGGGGCTACGCGCGAGAGGCGGCCGAAGCGGTGCGCGACGCAGTTTTTGCCGATCCGACCCGCAAGCGCTTGACGGTCAGCCACATGGTCGGGAACGACAGGTCCGAAAAGGTAATCCGCTACCTGGGTTTCCGCGCCGTCGGCGCGACCCGACGAAGATTCAGGGCGCTCGGTCAGGATGCCGAGACGGTGCTCTACGAGATGACGCGGGCCGAGTGGCGCCGCTTGAGACGAGCCGCACAACGGGATAGGGCGACGACATGAAATTTCTGGATCTTGCGAAAGTTCAAATTCGTTCCGGCTCCGGTGGTGGCGGCTCCATCTCGTTCCGGCGCGAGAAGTTCATGGAGTACGGCGGACCCGATGGCGGCGACGGCGGCAGGGGCGGCGACGTTGTGATCGAGGCGGTAGATGGGCTCAACACCCTGATCGACTTTCGCTACCAGCAGCATTTCTTCGCCGGCAATGGTCAGCACGGTATGGGTAGCCAGCGCACCGGTGCCGGCGGGGACGACATCGTGCTGCGCGTGCCCGTGGGCACCGAGATCCTCGACGAGGACGAAGAGACCGTTATCGCCGACCTCACCGATGTCGGCCAACGGGTCGTTCTGGCCGAGGGCGGTAACGGCGGCTGGGGCAACCTGCGCTTCAAGTCCTCTACGAACCAGGCGCCACGCCGCGCGAATCCCGGGCAGCCGGGCGTGGAACGTACGATCTGGCTGCGCCTGAAGCTGATCGCCGACGCCGGTCTTCTGGGTCTTCCGAACGCCGGGAAGTCCACCTTCCTCGCCGCAACTTCCAATGCGCGGCCCAAGATCGCCGACTACCCCTTCACCACGATCCATCCCAATCTCGGCGTCGTCGGCGTGGATGGGGCCGAATTCCTCATCGCCGATATCCCCGGGCTGATCGAAGGCGCACATGAAGGGCGAGGCATCGGTGACAGGTTCCTCGGCCATGTGGAGCGCTGCGCCGTGCTTCTGCATCTGGTGGACGGAACCTCGGGCGACCCGGTCCGGGACTGGCAGACGGTGATCAACGAACTAAAAGCCTATGGTGGCGCACTGGCCGAGAAACCTCGGGTGACCGCGCTGAACAAGATCGACGCGCTCGACGAGGAGGAACGCACCTTCCTCAAGGAAACGCTGGAAGAAGCGGCCGGACCCGTCATGCTGATGTCCGGTGTCAGTGGCGAAGGGGTGACAGAGGTTCTGCGTGCCCTCCGCGCCCAGATCTCGGACGAGCGCGTGCGGCAAAAGACGACAAAGGACAGCGACACATGGCAACCCTGACCCCCTTCAAAGCGCGGCGCCTCGTCGTTAAGATCGGCTCGGCGCTTCTTGTGGATCGCCAAACCGGCAAGCTGCGCGGCGCCTGGCTGGAAAGCCTCTGCGCCGATGTGGCGGCACTGAGGGCAGGCGGCACCGAGGTGGTCGTGGTATCGTCTGGCGCCGTCGCGCTCGGTCGGGGGCGCCTTGGACTTCCCGCCGGCGCACTGCCGGTGGAACAGTCACAGGCCGCCGCGGCTGCGGGACAGATCAGTCTGGCGCGTGCCTATGACGAAGCTTTGGCGCCGCATGGTCTGACCGCGGCGCTGGTCCTCCTCACGCTCGAAAACACGGTGGACCGCCGTCGTTATTTGAACGCTCGTTCGACGTTTTCGTCGCTTCTGTCGCTCGGCGCCGTTCCAATCGTGAACGAGAACGATACTGTTGCGACGGACGAACTTCGGTTCGGCGACAATGACAGGCTGGCGGCGCAGATCGCCGTGACTGTTGACGCGGACCAGCTGATCCTGCTGTCGGATGTGGATGGCCTCTACACGTCCAATCCGCACACCGATCCGTCCGCGCAGCATCTTCCCGAGATCGAGGATATCACCAGCGACATCGATGCCATGGCGGGAGACCCGGTTTCGGGCGTGTCTAAGGGCGGTATGCGCACCAAGCTTCTGGCGGCGCGGACCGCCACCGCCTCGGGCTGTGCGCTGTGCATCACCGATGGCGGCGTGGAAAACCCGCTGGCAGCGCTGGGAAATGGGGCTCGCGCGTCGTGGTTCCTGCCGCGCCTCGATCCGAAGACGGCGCGAAAGGCGTGGATCCTCGCCATGAAGCCGCAGGGTGTGATCGAGGTGGACGAGGGCGCCGCCAAGGCCTTGGCAGGCGGGCGCTCTCTTCTGCCGGCGGGCGTGGCGAATGTCACGGGCGAGTTCGGACGCGGCGATCCGGTCTCGATTATCGGTCCAAAGGGGCGGATCCTCGGCATGGGCCTGACCCGCTATACTTCGGACGCGGCTCGCGCGATCGCGGGGCGGCAGAGCGAAGAAATCTTCGAAATTCTAGGGTATCCGGGCCGGGCGTCCCTGATTCACCGTGACGACATGGCACTTTGAGCCGTTTCGCCCTATGTAGCGGCCGAACCCGAACCTGGAGGGCATGATGAAGGACGACACGAACATCGTCGAGACGATGGCCGAGATCGGCCGCCGCGCCCGCGCCGCCGCCACCGAGCTGGCCACCGCGACCCCCGAAGCCAAGCGCAGCGCGCTTGAAGCCGGGGCAGATGCGCTGGTCGCGCGCACCGATGAGTTGCTGGAAGCCAACGCGAAGGACATGGACTTCGCCCGCGACAAGGGCGTGACGCCCGCGATGCTGGATCGGCTGGAGCTGGACGCCGCTCGGATCGCTGGAATCGCCGACGCGCTGCGGTCTGTCGCGGCGCAGGATGATCCTGTGGGCGAGGTCATGGAAGCGTGGGAGCAGCCGAACGGCCTGAAGTTCGAGCAGGTGCGCTCTCCGCTGGGCGTGGTCGGCGTAATTTATGAAAGCCGCCCGAACGTGACTGCCGACGCTGGCGCGCTGTGCCTGAAGTCAGGCAACGCGGTCATCTTGCGCGGCGGGTCCGAGAGCTTTCATTCGTCGGGCGTGATCCATTCGTGCCTCGTCGAAGGGCTGAAGAAGGCCGGTCTGCCTGAACATGCCGTCCAGCGCGTTCCAACGCGCGACCGTGCCGCGGTCAGCGAGATGCTGCAGATGACGGACGCGATCGACGTGATTGTGCCCCGCGGCGGCAAGGGTCTTGTCGGGCTGGTCCAACGCGAAGCGCGGGTGCCGGTTTTTGCCCATCTCGAGGGAATCGTTCACATCTACATCGACAAGGATGCCGATCCCGAGGTCGCTCTGAATGTCGTGCTGAACGCCAAGACACGGCGCACCGGCATCTGCGGCGCCGCGGAATGCCTGCTGATCCACGAGGACGTCGTAGACACGATCGGCCAGGGCCTCATCCGCGCGTTGATCGAGAAGGACGTCGAGGTCCGCGCCGGCGGTCGTTTGGCCGGGATCGACGGCACTGTCGCCGCGTCCGACGACGACTGGGGGCGCGAGTTCCTCGACAAGATCATCGCAGCGAAGACGGTTCCTGACATCGATGGGGCCATTGCACATATTCGCCGCTACAGCTCGAACCACACCGACTGCATCATAACCGCTGACGATGCGACGGCCGAACGGTTCCTGAACGAGGTGGACAGCGCCATCGTCATGGTGAATGCCTCCACCCAGTTCGCCGACGGCGGCGAGTTCGGCATGGGGGCCGAGATCGGGATCGCCACGGGCCGGCTTCATGCAAGGGGCCCCGTGGGTGCACGTCAGCTGACCTCGTTCAAGTACAAGGTGCGGGGGGCTGGGACCATCCGCCCCTAGGCGGTGATCCTCAGTTGCCCCTCGGCCACGTCGAGGTCAATGCGCCGTCCCAGTTCGGCCGCAGCCACACGGGCGAGCGGGAAGTGGAGATCATTGGCGTCGGGCAGGGCCGCGGTGTCATCGACGAGCTGCATGAGAAGGTCAGGCGCATCACGCATGCGCTCGGCCGCGATTTCGAGCGTGACGCGCGGGCCCATTTCGACCCGGACTGTGCCGCCGAAGGGGATGAGTGTTTCGGCGCAGAGAAGAAGCAGGACACCCAGCTTCGCCTCGCGGCGTTCGAGATCCGATGCGGGCGCCCAGTCGATCTGCATCCGGCGTGACGACAGCGTCTCGATCACGCTGCCAAGTTCGCCCCAGCCGATCTTCTGTCCGGCGCCAGCCATGCCGAAGGCGATGCGGAACAGGCGAATCCTCGCATTCGCTGCGGCAGCACTGTCCGACAGCAGCGCAACTTCGGCGGTGCCGGCCCCGCCCATCATCTCCACCAGTTCGACACCGTTGCAGATCGCGCCCAGAGGGCTGATCAGGTCGTGGCAAATCCTCGACCCGAGCAAAGCGTTCATTTCTGCAGGAACCATCGTCATATCACCTTATCCGCAAGAAGGAATGAACCCATGTCCGACATAAATGCGCTGCTCGAACCGGGCATGATTGTACGCCACCCCGATCGCCCGGACTGGGGAGAGGGGCAGGTGCAGTCCAACATCGGTGGGAAAATCACCGTGATGTTTCGCGACGCGGGAAAAGTGGTCATTGATGGCTCCCACGTAGAACTCGTTCCGGTCTTCTGAATGGCAGGAACCATGCGCGCGGAACCCTTAACAAAGGATTAAGCCGGGTGAGAAGTCCCGACAGGAAATCGCCGCTCGCGCGCATGTTGCCCATATCGACAGGACGCCCTAAGAGCGGTCGGCGAGCCGTGCCGGGACGGGATCCGTGCTGCAATGACAGAGCCCAAATTCGACCTGAGCTTCGCCGCAGGTGAGGCCGACATTCGCGCCGCGCAAGCGCTGAGGTATCGCGTCTTCGTCGAGGAACTTGGTGGCGGCGGCGAAGATGTCGATTATGCCGCGGGCCTCGAGTGTGATGCCTTCGATCCTATCTGCCGTCATCTCATACTGCGCGATCTGGCGCGTGAAGACGATGATCAGGTCGTCGGAGTCTATCGCCTGATGACCGAGGCCGGTGCGGCCGAGGCTGGTCGGTTCTACTCCGAAGCGGAATACGATCTTGCGCCACTACGTCGTTCGGGGCGGAAGCTACTTGAGCTTGGGCGCTCCTGCCTGCACCAGGACTACCGGGGTGGCGCTGCGATGTTCCACATGTGGGCCGGGCTCGCAGAGTTCGTGACGGCCGAGGGGGCCGAAATCCTCTTCGGCGTCGCGTCATTTCATGGCACCGACCTCGACGCTCTTGCCGCCCCTCTGTCGATCCTCGGGCACCGTCACATCGCGCCAACCGAGTTGCGCGTCGCAGCCCGTCCGCCCGAAGCGGTGCCGCTGGCCCGGCTTCCTGAGGAAAGCTACGAGCGGATAGCCGCGATGAAGGATGTCCCGGCGCTGATCAAGGCGTATCTGCGGCTCGGGGGCTGCGTCGGGGAGGGCGCCTGGATCGACCGCAAGTTCAACACGACGGACGTCTGCATGGTCATGGATACTGCGCAGCTGAATGATCGCGCCCGCGCGATCTATGCCCGGCCACGACCGTGACATGGCATTCCGACGTGCCGCCAGAGGTGCCGCGCGTCGGCCCCGGCGGCTACGCGCTCGCCGTGGTGCGTGGGGTGCCGCTGGCGCTGTGGGTCTTCGGGCTGCTAGGGCTGCACATGCTCGTCAGACTGATCGAACGTCCGCTCGCCGGTCTGAACCGTCCCGTGAGTCCCTGGATCACCGTCATCGTCTGTCGCGGGGCACTCTGGCTCATGGGGCTGCCGATGGAAGTGCGCGGGCCGCGGATGACGGGGCAGGGCGCAATGGTAGCGAACCATTCGAGCTGGCTCGACATCTTCGCGCTGAACGCGATCGAGCCGCTCTACTTCGTCTCGAAGTCCGAGGTGGCGGGCTGGCCGGGGGTCGGCGTCTTGGCGAAGGCCACCGGCACGCTCTTCATCCGCCGCGAACGACGCGAGGCGGCCGCTCAGCAGCGCCTTCTTGAGGAGCGGCTGAGCGCCCGACACCGGCTGATGTTCTTTCCCGAGGGCACCTCGACCGACAACCTTCGGGTCGCGCCCTTCAAGACCACGCTGTTTGGAGTGTTCTACTCTGGCGCGCTGGCCGAAGAGATGGAGGTTCAGCCGATCTCGGTCGCCTATCATCCGCCCGCAGGGGCCGAGCCGCGTTATTACGGCTGGTGGGGCGACATGGGTTTCGGCCTGAACCTGGTCAAGGTCCTCGCCACCCGACGCCAAGGGTCGGTGGAGGTGATACGCCACGCGCCGATCCGCGTGGCGGCAATGCCGGATCGCAAGTCTCTTGCCCGCGCGGCCGAGGCCGCCGTGCGGGAAGGGCTCGAGACGGCGAAGCGCGCCCTAGCCAAGGGCGGCGCGTAGGGCGGCCAGACGCTGCACCGGGTCGGGCGCAATCCAGAGCTCTTCACCGAACGCCACGAAATCGGTCGAGGTCTTGAGCCGCGCCAGCTCGGCCTCGGCCAGACCGCCTTCGGCAACCACCGGAACCTCGATCATCTCGGACCACCATTGGAACAGCTCGTCTGCAGCCCGCTCGTCCCCCAGGTCGGGGCCGCCGACGGGTCCGAACGACACGTAGTCTGCACCCATCTCGCCCGCGACCATTCCGTCGTGACGAGAGGCACCACAGAAGGCGCCGACAATGGCCTCGGCACCAAGATCGGCGCGGGCCTTCTTCACCTGTCGCGATCCGTCAGACAGGTGCACCCCGTCAAGCCCGGTGCGATCCGCGAGCTTCCAATGGTCGGCAATTACCAGCGCGACGTCGCGCGGCTCGGTAGTTGCGCGCAAGGCGTCGCAGGCGCGCAGCAGCGTGTCTTCGTCGCGGGTCGCGAGATCGAGCCGCACGCAGGCGATCGGATGGGCGTCGAGCAGCCGGGCGAGTGCGTCCGGCAAGGTGTCCTGCATCAGTGGCGGGGTTACGAGGTAGATCTGGGGCTGGTCGTCTTCGGCCATGGCGCTCTCCGTCACGGGGTCTGGCGGGCGTCTTAGCGGGCGGGAAGGGCTTTGACCATGCCCGGGGGCGGGACTAAACGGACGGGCATGACAAGCCAGCCCTCAATGATCCTCGTGCGCCCGCAGATGGGCGAGAACATCGGCGCCGCCGCGCGCGCCATGCTGAACTTCGGCCTGACGGACATGCGCCTCGTCTCGCCCCGGGACGGTTGGCCGAATCCGAAGGCAACGGCGATGGCCTCGGGCGCCACGCGGGTGCTCGAGACTGCGCGAGTGGCCGATGATGTCGCCGGCGCGGCGGAAGGCTGCGACTACGTCTTTGCCACGACAGCAAGGCCGCGCGACCTGGAGAAGCCTGTCCACGATCCGGAAAGCGCCATGCGCGCAGCCCGCGAGATGATGGCCGAGGGACGCCGCGTCGGCATCCTGTTCGGCGGCGAACGCGCGGGGTTGGCGAACGAGGACGTCGCGCGCGCGCAGGCCATCGTGACCGTGCCGGTGAACCCCGAATTCGCGTCGCTGAACCTTGCCCAATGCGTGCTCTTGATGGCCTACGAGTGGCGCCGCGGCGCCGTCGAACCCCGCGCCGCCGACCCACCGGACGTCGCTCCGGTCGAGGACGTGGAGAGATTCGCCCAGCATTGGGAGCAGCGGCTCGAGGACTCGGGCTTCTTCTTTCCGCCCGAGAAGGCAGGCCACATGAAGCTGACCTTCCGCAACTTCTGGTCCCGCATGCCGATGACGCGCAACGACGTGCAGCTTCTGCACGGTGCGTTGCGGCAACTCGTCCGACCGCGGGACCGCTGACTTCCCTTTGGCGGCTGCGCGGCATAGCTTCGCGCGGCACGGCGACAGGAGTTCCAATGGCCCAGAAACGTTCGATCTTCGAGGAAGTCGGCACCGAAGAGCCCCCGCGCGGGGCGCCGAAGGGCGGCATGATCGACGCTCGCCCCCGCGGCGCGCGAAAGGCGGTGCGGGCGTGGCTTTGGGTCCTGTTCGCGCTGGTCGTGGTGATGATCGCCGTGGGTGGCCTGACGCGGCTGACCGACTCAGGCTTGTCGATCACCGAATGGGCCCCGGTGACGGGCGCGATCCCGCCCCTGAACGAGGCTGATTGGCAGGCCGAGTTTGACGCCTATCAGCAGATCCCCGAGTTTCAGTTGCAGAACTTCCAGATGACCCTGGGCGAGTTCAAGTCGATCTACTGGTGGGAATGGGGCCACCGGCAGCTGGGCCGCGTGATCGGCCTTGTCTGGGCCTTGGGCTTCGTCGGTTTCCTCGTCACTCGGAAAATCCCGCCCGGCTGGACGGGCCGGCTGATCCTTCTGGGCGCACTGGGCGGGCTGCAGGGGGCGATCGGCTGGTGGATGGTAGCCTCGGGGCTCGGGGATGATCGTCTGGACGTGGCGTCCTACCGTCTTGCCACACATCTGGGCTTGGCCTTCGTGATCCTGGGGCTGATCGCATGGTACGCCGCGCACCTGTCGCGTACCGAGGGAGAGCTGATCCAGGCCCGCCGCGCGCGTGAGCCCGTGCTGACGCGCTTCGCAAGCTGGCTTCTGGCACTGACCTTCCTTCAGATCATCCTCGGCGCGCTGGTCGCGGGGATCGACGCAGGCCGCAACTACATCGACTGGCCGCTGATGGCCGGGGGCTTCTTTCCGCCTGACGCCTTCGGGATCGAGCCGGTGTGGCGCAACTTTTTCGAAAACGATGCGACCGTGCAGTTCATGCACCGCATGACCGGCTACTTGCTGTTCGTGGTGGGCCTCGTGTTCTTCCTGCGGGCGCGCAAGTCGTCGCTGCGCAAGACCCGCGCGACGTGGCACGCAGTCATCGCGATGCTGGTGCTGCAGATCATCCTCGGGATCGTCACGGTGATGCACTCGTCGCCGTGGTACCTGGCGATCCTGCACCAGCTTGGCGCCGTGGCGCTGTGGGTCTTCATCATCCGCGCGCGACACCAGAACGCGTATCCCGCCCAGCAATCCGTGAGGACCGCATGACCGCCTATGACGAGTTGATGGCCTTCCAGCGCGAGACGGAGGTGCTGTCGCAGGTGGCCGGCCGGCTCGGATGGGACCAGGAGACGGTGATGCCTCGCGGTGCGGCCGAGCAGCGCGGCGAAGAGATGGGGGTTCTCGAAGGCCTCCTTCATGCCCGCCGTACCGATCGACGGATCGGCGAGTGGCTGGCAGCCGCCGAATCTGAGGACGAGGTGGCCGAGGCGAACCTGCGCCACATCCGCCGCAGCTACGAGCGCACGGCCCGCGTGCCGGCGCGTCTGGCGAGCGCGCTGGCCAAGACCACGTCGATCGCGCAGGGGAAGTGGGCGGCTGCGCGGGCAGCGGATGATTTCGCCGCCTTCGCGCCGGTGCTGGCTGAGATCGTGCGCCTGAAGCGGGAAGAAGCCGACGCCCTTGCAGACGGTGGTGACCTCTATGATGCGCTGCTGGACGACTACGAACCCGGCGCCACGGCCGAGACCCTTGTCGCCATGTTCGGCGCCCTGCGCCCGCGCCTGATCGCGCTGCGCGACGCCTGCCTCGGGGCTGAGCGGCAGCCTGCGCGGCTTGACGGGACGTTCCCGCCGGACGCGCAGCTCATGCTTGCCGAGAAGCTCGCAGCCGCCTTCGGCTATGACTTCGACCGCGGGCGGATCGACCGGGCGGTTCATCCGTTCAGCTCGGGCAGCGGCATGGACGTGCGGATCACCACCCGCACCGATCCGGTCGACCCGTTTAACTGCCTCTACTCGACGATTCACGAGGTCGGGCACGCGACCTACGAACAAGACATCGACGACGCATATCTGTTCACGCCGCTCGGCCAAGGGGTGTCGATGGGGGTGCACGAAAGCCAGTCGCGCCTCTACGAGAACCAGCTAGGCCGGTCTCGCGCCTTCACGGGCTGGCTTCATGGACAGATGGCCGAGCTGTTCGGCGATCCGGGCCTCGACGCCGATGCGTTCTTCGCCACGGTGAATCGCTTGCATCGCGGATATATCCGCACCGAGTCGGACGAGGTGCAATACAACCTCCACGTCCTCCTGCGCTTTGATCTGGAACGCCAGCTGATCGCGGGAACACTCGATCCCGCGGATCTGGATGAGGCCTGGAACGCCAGGTTCGAAGCCGATTTCGGCTACCGCCCCACGCGTGCGTCGGAGGGGTGTTTGCAGGACGTGCATTGGTCCGTTGGGCTCTTTGGCTACTTTCCAACCTACACTCTCGGCAATGTCTATGCTGGGTGCCTGCATGCGGCGCTGCGCCGGGACCTTCCAGACCTAGACGCGGCGCTCGCTGAGGGCGAGCCGCGGGTGGCGACGGAGTGGCTGCGCGACCGGGTGCAGGTCCACGGCGGCCTCTACCAGCCGCGCGAGCTGATACAACGCGCGGCCGGAGAGGCGCCGACGGAGGCGCCGCTCCTGGACTATCTCGAAGCCAAGTTCGGCGCGATCTACGGCCTCTAGACGGACGCCGGGCGAAGGTCGGTCCAGATCATCCGGCTAGACGGCAGGGCTGGAAGGGTCTGCATCTCGAAATGCAGATCCTGCCGCGGCCGGATATAGTCGATGCGCGTGGTCCACTCGGTGAAGGCGCGCATCAGGGCGATGGTGATCCATTCGCCGGGACAACGATGGCCGCTCGCGTGGTCGCCACCGCCTTGCGCAATCAGGTCATAGGGGCCGATGTCGCGATCCTGAAACCGGCTGGGACGGAACATGTAGGGGTCGTCCCATACGCGGGCGTCCCGGTTGGTCCCATAGATATCGAGGATCACACGCGTGCCGGCCGCGACCGCGTCGCCCTCGATTTCGATGTCGCGAGCCGTGCGCGCCGCAAGCATCGGGAAGAACGGAGCGGTGCGCCGGACCTCCTGCACCAGGTTCTCTGGCGCTTCCTCGGCTGCGGCGCGGGCGCGTTCATGGGTTGCCAAGGCGTGGGCGGTGAAGGTCAGGAACGCCGAGACGGCGATGACCGGGCGGATCACGTTGAGCAGTTCGACCGCGGCGACCTCGCGGCCCAGCGGGTCGCCCTGGGCGGTGCGGTAGCCCGCAATCTCGTCCAGCGCCGAGCCGCGGGGCGGCCGAATTTTGCCCGCGCGCGTATTCGAGACCAGTTCGCCGGCCCAGGCGTTGGCCTTGCGCCGCGCGGTGACGCCTTTGACGAAGGCCCAGTTCAGCGGCGCCGCATGCTCGAACAGGTCCGACAGCATTCCGGCATGGGTTGCGGAACGGCTATCGGGCACGCCGGCCCATGTGCAGGCGACCCGGGTCAAGAGGCGGATCATCTCATCCTGCACGACGACCCTGCCGGGACGGGCCTCGGCCAACCGATCCAGCTCTTCGCTGAACGCGGCCGCCAGTTGAGCGGGCACGTTCCGGGTCATCAGCCCGAGGAACAGCGCCTTCCGGCGCCTGTGCTCCTCACGATCAAGGCTCTGAACGCCGCCACGACCGAACAGCGTTTCCCTTAGGAACCACGGCGCTGCGCCGTTGCGCATCATGTCGTCGCTATAGAAAAGCTGCGCCTTCTCAGGTCCGGTCAAAAATACCGTGTCGCCAAGCATCAGCTTGCCGCGGAAGGCATCGGCGCCAAGCCGATCGGCAACGCGCGAGACGGCGCGGTAAGGGTCGCGCGAAATAAAACGGGTCAGATCGCCCTGGGGAGCGTGGGGTAAGGACATGGGGTTCTCTCGTCAGTCTGTGTGCCGACATAATCCTAGATGCCCTGACGTCGCCCCGTCAGTGCAGGAAACCGGACCAAAATCCCCGTGAGGTCATCACCTCCTTAAGGGCAGGCGCGTCGTCCGTCATCAACCCGTCCACGCCGAGGTCCAAAAGCGCGTGCATCTCGAGGGGATCGTTCACCGTCCAGACATGGATTGCGGCCCCTCGATCATGCGCCGCCTTGATGAACCGTGGCGTGACGATCGGGATACTGCGCCATGTCGGCGGCACCTGCAGGCACGGCGCTCCGCGTCCGCCCACGGGCACGCCCCAACCGCCCGCCCAAATACGCGCAATTTCCGCCATCGCGGGCGACCAGCAAAGGCGAGATCCCAACCTCTGGCGCAAGGCGCGGGTCCGGCGTGTGTCGAACGAGGCCGCGCAGACCCTGTCGAGCGCGCCCTTGATGGCGTCACCCATGGGACGCACGACGTCGTCTGTCTTGGCATCGATGTTCAGTCGCAGGCGTGGGTGATCGGACAGAACCTCGTCGAGCCGCACGATCCGGCCTCCCCCCACCAGCCGGCGCGTGCTGAGATCGGTCCAGTCGCGGTCGGCAATACGACCGGGCTCGCCCAGAAGGCGCTCTGTCGTGTCGTCATGGAACAGCACCGCCACCCCGTCGCGCGTGGCCTGCACGTCCGTCTCGACATAGCCGTAACCTGCCGACACTGCGGCATCGATGGCTTCGGCCGAATTCTCGGCCACGCCGTCCGCATGGCCGCGGTGTGCGAAGGCAATCGGGTCGGACGCGTCCAGGTAGGGATGGCGCGCCCGACCCGTCATAGCGGGCGGATGCGAAGGCGGGTGATCCGGTTGTCCATCCGCTGCATCACCTCGAACCGAAATCCGTGGAAGCTGAAGACCTGGCCTTGCGTTGGGATTGTCTGCGCCTCGTGAATGACGAGGCCGGCGATCGTGATGGCTTCGTCGTCGGGCAGTTGCCAGTCGGCAGCACGGTTCAGGTCGCGAATGGTCATGCCGCCATCGACGATCCAGTCGCCGCTTTCGGTGCGGCGGTAGGGGGCCTCTTCGTCGAGGTCGAATTCGTCCGTGATCTCGCCCACGATCTCTTCGAGGATATCCTCTAGCGTGATGAGGCCCTGCAGCACCCCGTACTCGTCGACTACCAACGCAAAGTGCGTATGGCGGCGCAGGAACTCGCGCATCTGGTCGTCGAGCGTCGTGACCTCGGGCACGAAATAGGGGGGCATCGCCACGTCGGCGATGTCGAAATCCGCCAACTCCTCGCCGGCGGCTGCGGCGGCACGGCGGGCATAGATCGCGCGCAGCAGATCCTTGGCGTGGATCACGCCGATGATGTTCTCATGGCTCTCGCGATAGACCGGCAGGCGCGTATGCGGACTGTCGAGGCATTGGCGCACAAGCTCGGCCGGGGGATCATCCGCGTTCAACATCTGAATCTTGGACCGGTGGAGCATGATCTCTTCGACCGTCCTCTCGGCCAGGTCCAACGCACCGAGGATGCGGTCGCGGTCCTCCTTTTCGACGACGCCCTCGGAGTGGCCGAGATTCAGCGCGCCCTCGATCTCTTCACGGATGGCAAGGATCTGGCTGTTGGGATCGGTCTGCACGCCGAAAAGCCGCAGAAGCAACCGAACCAGCGCCCGCACCGCACCGACCACGGGCGCAAAGACGCGCACGATGATCCCGATCGGCGCCGAGACGCGCGAGGCCGCAGTCTCGGCATTGGTGATGGCGTAGGTCTTGGGCAGCACCTCGGCGAAGATGAGCACCAGCAGCGTCATGATCAGCGTCGCCAGCGCAACGCCGGACTCGCCGAAGAGCCGGGTGAACAACGCCGTGGCCAGCGAGGTCGCGAGGATGTTCACTAGGTTGTTGCCCAGCAGGACCGAGCCGATCAGCCGCTCGTTGTCTTGCGTGATCTCCAGCGCCAGAAGCGCGCCCTTGCTGCCCTTGTCGGCCTGGCTACGCAGCTTGCCGCGCGATGCCGCGGTCAGCGCGGTTTCCGAGCCCGAGAAGAATGCGGAGCACAGGAGGAGAAACAGGATGGCGCCAATCGAAATCCAGAAGGCGCCGTCGAAGAGGCTAGATGAAGGGTCCATGGTCTTTCGTTATGGTGCGCCGGGTGGGGACTGACAAGATCAGCTCTTGGCAAGCGGGTGGTGGTCCAGCACGAGTTCCCTCAGCCGCTGGTCGAGAACATGGGTGTAGATCTCGGTCGTTGCCACATCGGCATGACCCAGAAGCGCCTGGATGGCCATCAGGTCGGCGCCGCCGGCCAGGAGGTGGGTGGCGAATGCGTGGCGCAGCGTGTGAGGCGTGATCGCGGCGGGATCAAGCCCGGCCTCAAGCGCCATTTCCTTGATCAACTGGAAGAAGCGGTGCCGTGTCAGGTGCCCCGCCTTCCCGCGCGAGGGGAAGAGAAAACGAGACGGCGCGCGCGTATCCTCGGCTGCGTCGCGGGTGACGAGCCATGCAGACAGCGCCTGCCGGGCGCCTTCGGTCAGAGGCACCATGCGCTCTTTGCCGCCCTTGCCGCGGATCAGCAGCATTCGCGGGTCGCCTCGTGCCGCCGCGACCGGAAGGGACACAAGTTCGGTCACGCGCATCCCGGTGGCGTAGAGCAATTCGAGCAGGCAGCCGTTGCGCACGCGGTCGCCCTCGGCGCGGCCGGTGCGCCCGGCTGCGTCGATCAGGCGATCCACGTCCTCGACCTCGATCGTCTTGGGCAGGCGCTTTTCGCGGCCGGGGCCCTTGATGCGGATGGCTGGATTGTCGTCGCGCCAGCCTTCTTCATAGGCGAAGCGGAAGAACCCCTTGATCGCGGACAAGCGCCGCGCACGGGTCGAGACTGCGAAACCCTGCGCCTCGCAATGGATGAGGTAACCCTCGACGTGGTCGCGCGTGATCCCGGCAACATCGTCGGTGGCGATCCACGTTCCGAAGTCGTGGAGGTCACGGGCATACGCAAGGCGGGTGTTTTCGGCCGCGCCCATTTCTGCGGATCGGGCGTCGATGAAAGTGGCGATCTGGCGCGCGATGCTCATGGCGTCGTGTCCGTCAGCAGCAGGTCGATGGCGGCACGGAAGGCCGCATCCCGCTGACCGGCCGCGGTGAGCGTCGCGAGGCCCGCGGACAGTGCATCCAAGTTGCCGCCCCAGCCGTCCTGGAGGTTTGTCGCCGCCTCAAGAAGCGCTCCGCCGATCCTGCCTGCGTCGATGCGCTCCCGCGTCTCTTCGGGCGCCGGCCCGGACAGGCCGGCCGTAATCGCCGCGATCACGGGGTCCGCGCTGCCCGGCTGCGGCACCTCGCGAGCCAGAAGCGAGGCGATGACGGGATCGTCCGGCGGCGGGGCTTCGACATCGGCGAGAGCGGCGAGGCGGCGCGAAATCTCCTGCGCCTCGCCCGAGAGATCGAAATCGATCAGCTGAGGCGCAACCTGGTGGGCGAGGGTGTTCAGAAGGCCCGCCGCGTGCATCCGCTCCCACGCAGGAACGAGCGCCTTCGCAACCCGTTCGGGGTCCTCGTCTTCGAGCGAGTCCTTCAGTCGCTGCACGGCCGCAATGCGGTCCCACGGCTGACCTGACGCCGCGGGGGCACGTTCGGAATAGACCTTCCACAGGCGATCGCTGTCGATGGCACCATAGCTGGCAAGTCGTTCGGCAGCTTCGACGCGCGCCTTCCAGCCGGTGTTCTTCCGCAAATCCGCAACGGCGAAGGGCAGGGGCAGGACAGGGGTTCGCAGGGGCTCTCCGACCGCCTCGTAGATGATGAATTCCAGTGTGCTCGGCATCGACGGTGGCGGCAGGAGCGCCGGACCGGCGAGATCGTCGAGGAAGCGCGTCAGGAGCTCGGTCTCGGCGGCGTCAATGACGCCAAGCGCCCGCGCAGTCTCCAGAGTGACCACGGCGGCAGGCCAGTCGCCCGAGCGTGCGAGGCAGAAGATGCGCACGGGATAGGTCGGTGTGATCTCGGGCAAGGCGCGCATGCGGTCGCAAGCCGCGTTCTCGTCCCCCGTCAGGATCGTCATGTCAAACCAGCGACGGAAGATCTCGGGCTGGTGCATACCCGCCCGCTCCATCAGCGCGCGCGCCGTGTCCAGCCTGCCAAGCGCCATCAGCGCGTCGAGCCGTGCGAGAAAAAATGCCTCGCCGTCCTTGCTTCCCGCAGGCGGCGGGGCCGAGACACGAAGCATGTCGTGCAGCAGCGTCTGCATCGGTGCGCTTTTCGGGGGCTCTAGCGCCTGGAGCCGTTGGACGAGGTCGGAGAGATCCGATCGCTGCCACAGCCCCTCTGGCAGTCCGACCTCGGCCGGCTCTACCAAGCCCACATGATCGGGCACGGGCCTGTCGAGGGGCAGCACGGTGATCGGACCGGTCATAGCCGAGCGGGCAACTGGCTCCTTGTCAGGCTCATCGACCGCGGCCCCCTCGGCGGTCGCGGCGTGCCACAGCGCAGCGACGGGCGCTTCTTGTGCCGCGGCGCCCCAAGCCAGCGCGGCGCCAGCAAGAAGAAAGGTCGCCGGATTAGCGCGCATTCAGATCCACAGGTTCGCTCACGTCGCGGCTTTGAGGGTCCAGATCACCCAGATAGGCGAAGCCCACCAGTCCGATGAACCCGATGACCGCCATAATGGCGACGAATTTCAGCAGCTTGAGCATTGCCCGTCCTTTTTGCCCCTCGTCCCCGGCACTGCGTCCGGTGTGCCGGCCGTTTATAGCTGGTCTTTCCGACAAGATCACGCCATTCAGGGGCCGTTTCTCGAAACTTGAGCGGGACCGTGCTGACCTGATGCGCAGACTGAAGAAAACCGTTTGCATGGTCGGCATGATGGGCGCGGGCAAAACCGCGATCGGATCGGCCGTGGCACGAACGCTTGGTGTGCCATTCGTCGATTCGGATGCCGAGATCGAGCGCGCCGCGAACGCGACCATAGCCGAGATCTTTACCCGCTATGGTGAACCGTTCTTCCGCCAGAAGGAAAGCCAGGTCCTGATCCGCCTGCTCGAAGGCGAGCCGTGCATCCTGTCCACCGGCGGCGGCGCATACCTGGCCGAGGCGAACCGGGCGGCGATCACCTCGCGCGGTGCCGCGGTCTGGATCAAGGCCGCGCCGCAGCTTCTCTGGTCGCGGGTGCGCCACAAGGACACGCGGCCGCTCTTGAGAACCGCCGACCCGAAAAAGACGCTCTATGACCTCATCGCGCAGCGCGAGCCGCTCTACGCGCTGGCGGACCTCTCGGTCGAGGCCGAGCCGGACATGAGCGTGGAGCGCATGGCGGAAAAGACGATTGACGTGATTGCCACCCGCCCCGACCTTTTGGAGATGGATTGATGCACGACGTCCGAGTCGACCTTGGCAGCCGCAGCTATGACGTGCGCATCGGCTCTGGCCTGCTGTCCCGCGCGGGGAGCGAGATCGCGCCGCTTCTGAAGCGGCCGCGCGTCGCGATCCTGACGGACGAGACAGTGGCAGGGCTGCACCTTGATCCACTGCGGCATGCGCTTGCCATGGCGGGAATTGAGGCAACCGCGACGACGCTGCCCGCGGGCGAGGCGACCAAGTCCTGGGATCACCTGGGCCGCGCGGTCGAGTGGCTGCTGGCAGAGCGGATCGAGCGGCGCGACATCGTCGTCGCACTTGGCGGGGGCGTGATCGGCGACCTTGCGGGCTTTGCCGCCGCGATCTTGCGGCGGGGCGTCCGCTTTGTGCAGATCCCGACGACGCTGCTGGCGCAGGTCGACAGTTCGGTCGGCGGCAAGACGGGCATCAACGCGAAGGCCGGCAAAAACCTGATCGGCGCATTTCACCAACCCTCACTCGTGCTGGCGGATATCGACGTACTTGGCACGCTCAATGCTCGGGACTTTCTGGCCGGCTACGGCGAGGTGGCGAAGTACGGTCTGCTGGGCGACGCCGAGTTCTTTCAGTGGCTCGAAAAGAACGGACCCGACATGGCGCGGGGTGATACGGCGCTGCGGGCCGAGGCGGTGCGCCGGTCGGTGCAGATGAAGGCCGACATCGTTTCGCGTGACGAGACCGAGCAAGGGGACCGCGCCCTTCTGAACCTGGGCCACACGTTCTGCCATGCTCTTGAGGCTGCCACTGGCTATTCGGACCGGCTTCTACACGGCGAAGGGGTGGCGATTGGCTGTGCGCTGGCGTTCGAGCTGTCCGCGCGTCTGGGCCTCTGCCCGCAGGAAGAGCCGAGCCGCGTGCGCGCTCACCTGACCGAGATGGGGACCAAGAAGGACCTTTCCGACATTCCCGGCGATCTGCCGGATGCGGAGGGGCTTCTTGACCTCATGTCGCAGGACAAGAAGGTGCAGGATGGTCAGTTGCGGCTGATCCTGGCCCGCGGAATCGGGGACACCTTCGTCACGGCTGATGCGCCGCGCGATGCCATAGGTGCTGTGCTTGCCGACGCTCTTGCCGCCCGCTGAGCGCCATGCACGTCACTTTTGACGAGGGTCCCCTTGGGACCGGAACGCGCTTTGCCGATCCGGTCCGCCTGATTGAGGTCCACGCGCCCGAAGACGTGATTCCGGCCTTCGAGGCGCTAGAAGCCGAAAGGCGCCGCGGCAGGTGGTTGGCGGGGTATGTCAGCTACGAAGCCGGCTACGTCCTGTCGCACAAGTTGGCCGACCTGCTGCCTTCGGAGCGCGAGGTGCCGCTGCTCTCGTTCGGCGTATTCGAGGCGCCCGAACCGGCGGCACCCGTCGCGGCCGGCTCCGCCCATCTATACGACCTGACGCCCCGATGGGGGGCGGATCGATACGAAACCGCATTCGCGCAAGTCCACGACTACATCGGCGCCGGCGACATTTACCAAGCGAACCTGACCTTTCCCATCGATGCGCACACGACCGGCAAGCCTCGCGATCTTTATGCCGCCTTGATCGCGCGACAGCCCGTCCGGGACGGCGCGCTGGTCGAGCTGGGGGGGCCGTCGATCCTTTGCCGCTCGCCCGAGCTGTTCTTCGACATCGACGCAAGCGGCCGCATTCGGACGCGGCCCATGAAGGGCACCGCCCCGCGTGGTGCGACGCAGGAGCAGGACACGGCCATGCGCGCGGAACTTGAGGCGAGCGAGAAGAACCGCGCCGAGAACCTGATGATCGTGGACCTCCTGCGCAATGACATCAGTCGGATCTGCCGGATTGGCTCGGTGCGCGTGCCGCGCCTGTTCCACATCGAGAGCTACGAGACGTTGCACCAGATGGTCTCGGACGTAGAAGGGACGTTGCAGCCTGGCGTCGGCATCCCGGAGATCTTCGGCGCCCTGTTTCCCTGCGGCTCGATCACGGGCGCTCCTAAGATCCGGGCTATGCAGATCCTGGGCGAGCTCGAGGCAGCCCCCCGCGGCGTCTACTGTGGCGCTGTCGGTTGGATTGCGCCGAACGGCGCAATGCGAATGGGCGTGGCGATCCGCACGGTCACCGTCTGGCCGGGCGGTCGCGCGCGGCTGGATGTCGGCGGCGGCGTGGTCCACGATTCGACCGGCGCTGGGGAATACGAGGAGGCGCTATGGAAAGCCCGTTTCGCGACGCTCCCCCGGGACTGAGGGTCATCGAAACGCTACGTCTGACTCCCTCGGGTCCCGTGCGCGGTGATCGACATCTCGCCCGCATGGCAAGAACCTGCGTGCTGCTGGGGCTGCCGTTCGACGAAGGGAAGGTGCGCGCGGCGCTCGATGCGGCGCGGGGGACGGTGGACCTGCGGGCGCGCCTCAGTGTTGGAGTGGATGGGCTAGACCTGGCCTGCACTCGGCTGCCGCCCGCGCCTACTGCTTGGACCGTTGCCCTTGCCGAGCTGCACATCGCGGCGAGTGATCCGTGGCGGTCGGTGAAGACCACCCACCGTGCGATCTACGACACGACACGCGCGGCGCTGCCTGCCGACCTCGACGAGATGATCTTCCTAAACGACTCGGGCCGGATTGCGGAAGGCACGATCACGAACATCTTCGTGGAGCGGGGCGGAACGCTCGCTACGCCCCCAGTCGAGGCTGGTGCATTGCCGGGCATTCTGCGCGAAGAGCTGCTCGAAACCGGAAGAGCCGAGATCTGCGATGTCGCCCCCGACGACCTGCGACGGGAGCGATTCTATTGCGGTAACTCGCTAAGGGGCCTGATTCTCGCGCGTTTGGCCAACTAGTCGATCAGAACGGGATCTCGTCGTCCATGTCGGAGTATCCGCCACCGCCGCCACCACGACCTTCGTCATAGCCGCCGCCACCGCCACCGGAGCGGCCGCCGCCACCGCTGCGGTCGTCATCGTAACCACCACCACCACCTCCACCGCCTTCGCCGCGACCGTCGAGCATCGTCAGAGTCGAAGTGAACGGACGCAGTACGACCTCGGTGGAATAGCGGTCCTGGCCGCTCTGATCCTGCCATTTGCGGGTTTCAAGCTGGCCTTCGATATAGACCTTCGAGCCCTTGCGCAGGTACTGCTCGGCCACGCGCGCCAGCGGTTCCGAGAAGATCGCGACCGAATGCCATTCGGTCCGCTCGCGGCGCTCTCCGGTGTTGCGGTCCTTCCACGTCTCGGAGGTCGCGATTCGCAGATTGCAGACCTTCCCGCCGTTCGAGAACGTCCGCGTCTCGGGATCGCGGCCCAGATTCCCGATCAGGATCACCTTGTTGACAGACCCGGCCATGCAGACGCTCCTTGTTCGATTCAGCGGTTTCCGCTTCGTGGCACATATGGCGGGGATGTTTAACAGGCGCTTGCCCGACGGGCTGGAAAAATTCGTAGTCCGACTGTAACATACCGCGAAAATCGACGGGGGCATACATGATCCGACAGATCGCGGTCGCGGCGCTTTTGCTCGCGCCCGGCGTTGCCGGGGCCGACACGTTGTTCGCGTCCAAAGGAACATCCGATTTTAGCGCGAAGCTGGGCGTGCTCGATAGTCGTGCCGCCTCGCAATACGAGGGGTCGAAGCGGCTTCAACCCGTGATCAAGAAAGCACCCGAGCGGCGCATTTCGACTGCGGTCACGCCCGTGCGGACAGGGTCCTACCGTGGCGCATATCTCGACGTCGCGCGCATGGCGGCTCGGAAGCACGGCATTCCCGAGGCACTGTTCCTAAATCTGGTGCAGCGCGAAAGCGCGTGGGATCCGGCGGTTGTCAGCCACAAGGGCGCCATCGGTCTAGCGCAGCTGATGCCCGACACTGCGCGGCAGATGGGGGTTGATCCCTACGACCCCACACAGAATCTTGAAGGCGGCGCGCGTTACCTCGCGATACAGTATCGCGCGTTCAAAGACTGGCGGCTGGCGCTTGCCGCCTACAACGCGGGTCCGGGCGCGGTGATCGAGTACGGCGGCATTCCGCCGTATGCCGAGACCACGGCCTACGTCACCGCGATCCTCGGCCAGTAACTCGGAAGGATCGCGCCGCGCCGATCACTCCCACTCGATCGTTCCCGGAGGCTTCGACGTGATGTCATAGGTCACCCGGTTGATTCCGCGCACGTTGTTGATGATCCGCGTGGCCGTCTCGCCGAGGAAGTCGTGGCTGAACGGATAGTAGTCAGCCGTCATTCCATCGACGCTGGTCACCGCGCGAAGGGCGCAGGCGTAGTCGTAGGTGCGCCCGTCGCCCATGACACCGACTGTCCGGACGGGCAGGATCGCGACAAAGGCCTGCCAGATTTCATCATAGAGCCCGTGCTTGCGGATCTGGTCGATGAAGATCGCGTCGGCCTCGCGTAAAATCTCGAGCTTGGCGCGTGTGATCTCTCCGGGGCAGCGGATGGCAAGACCGGGTCCAGGGAAGGGGTGGCGGCCGATAAAGTGTGCCGGCAGCCCCAGGTCGCGCCCCAATGCGCGGACTTCGTCCTTGAAGAGCTCGCGCAGAGGCTCAACCAACTGCATGCCCATCTTTTCGGGCAAGCCGCCGACGTTGTGGTGGCTCTTGATTGTTACGGATGGACCGCCAGAGAAGCTGACGCTCTCGATCACGTCGGGGTAGAGCGTGCCTTGTGCGAGAAAATCGGCGCCGCCAATGGCGTGGGCGTGCTTCTCGAACACATCGATGAAGAGCTTGCCGATGATCTTGCGCTTCTGTTCCGGGTCGCTGACGCCTTCGAGCGCGGTCAGGAACAGGTCGCTTTCGTCGGCGTGGATAATCGACAGGTTCATGTGGTCGCGGAACATCGCGACGACCTCATCCCCCTCGTTCTTGCGCAGCAGACCATGGTCAACGAAGACGCAGGTGAGTTGGTCGCCGATCGCCTCGTGAATCAGCGCCGCGGTCACGGACGAGTCGACTCCGCCGGAAAGCGCGCAGATGACCTTGCCGTCGCCTACCTGGTCACGGATCGCCTGCACTGCCTGGTCGCGATACGCCTGCATCGTCCAGTCGCCGGTGAAGCCGGCGAGGGCGCAGAAGTTCTCGAACAGCTTGGACCCGTTCGGCGTGTGGTGCACCTCGGGGTGGAATTGAGTGGCAAAGAAACGCCGAGCCGGATCGGCGACGACCGCGAACGGGGCACCGGGCGATGTCGCATAGGGCGCGAAGCCGGGCGCGAGCTGAGAGACGTGGTCGCCGTGGCTCATCCAGACCTGTTCGCGGTGGCCTTGGAACCAGCCATTGAAGATCTCGAGGCGATCCTCGGTGGGTTCAAGATAAGCGCGACCGAACTCGGCCGAGCCATGCGTGCGGACCACTTCGCCGCCCAGCATGTGCATCATCACCTGCTGCCCGTAGCAAATACCCAGCACCGGAACGCCCAGCTCGAATACCTTGGCAGGCGGTTTCGGGCTACCTTCGTCGGGAACGCTCGCCGGACCACCCGACAGGATGATCGCGCGGGGGGCAAATTCGTCGAGGAACGCCTCGTCCACAGCATTGAACGGGTGGATTTCACAGTAGACGCTGATCTCGCGCAGCCGTCGCGCGATCAGCTGCGTCACCTGACTGCCGAAGTCGATGATGAGGAGCTTCTGGTGATCGGCCTGATCGGCCGGTTCGATCGGTGCGTCTGTCATGCGCTGCCGATAGCGCCACGGGCTGGCGTGCGCAAGCATCGGAGCGCCTTGCAGGAGAGAGTATGGCGCGGGGTTGCCCTGGTAGCCCCGCGCCACGACCTACGCAGCAGGGCCGGTCGCTCTCTTCGCGTCGCGGTCATCGGCTCGGGAGCCTGTACCGCGCTTTCATTATTGCGCGGTAACCTTAACAACGCATTGAGGCGGATCCGGTCTCCCGCATCCGCCTCTTATATCGTCTTCAGCGCAGGGCGCTGGATCAGCCTTGCTTGGCGTGACGTTTGCGCTCGTGCGGGTCGAGGTAGCGCTTGCGCAGGCGGATGGCGTTCGGCGTGACTTCGACCAGCTCGTCGTCGTCGATATACGCAATCGCCTCTTCGAGCGACATGCGGACTGGAGTGGTCAGGCGGACAGCTTCGTCGGTGCCGCTGGCGCGCACGTTGGTCAGCTGCTTGCCCTTCAGCGGGTTGATCTCGAGATCGTTGTCGCGGCTGTGCTCACCGAGGATCATGCCCTGGTAGACGGCTTCTTGTGCGCCGATGAAGAACTTGCCGCGGTCCTCGAGCTTCCATAGTGCGTAGGCGACAGACGTTCCGTTCTCCATCGAGATCAGCACGCCCTGACGGCGGCCGGGAATCGGGCCTCGATGCGGTTGCCACGCGTGGAAGACCCGGTTCAAAACGCCGGTGCCGCGCGTGTCGGTCAGGAATTCGCCATGGTACCCGATCAACCCGCGTGAAGGGACATGCGCAACAATCCGCGTCTTGCCCGCGCCAGCCTGCCGCATCTCGACGAGGTCGCCCTTCCGGGGGCCAGTCAGCTTTTCGATGACCGAGCCGGAATACTCGTCGTCCACGTCGATCGTCGCTTCCTCGATCGGCTCGTGCAGCACGCCGTCGATCTCGCGCATCAGGACCTGCGGGCGGGAGATCGATAGCTCGAATCCCTCGCGGCGCATGTTCTCGATCAGAACGCCCATCTGCAGCTCGCCACGGCCCGAGACAACGAAGGCCTCGCCGCCCTCGGTGTCCTCGACCTTGATCGCAACGTTCGATTCGGCCTCGGTCATCAGGCGGTCACGGATCACGCGCGACTGAACCTTCTTGCCGTCGCGGCCGGCAAGGGGGCTGTCGTTGATGCCGAAGGTGACCGAGATCGTCGGCGGGTCGATCGGTTGCGCATAGAGCGGCTCGTCCACGGCGAGCGCACAGATCGTGTCCGCGACGGTCGCCTTCTGCATGCCCGACAGCGTGACGATGTCGCCCGCGGCCGCCTCGTCGATGTCGGTGTAATCGACGCCGCGGAACGCGCGGATGCGGCTGACACGGAACTGCTCGATCAGCTGGCCCTGCCGCGACAGAGCCTTCACCGTGGCGCCGGCCTTGAGGCGGCCGGACTCGACACGGCCCGTCAGCAGGCGGCCAAGGAACGGGTCGGCCGAAAGCGTGGTCGCGAGCATCCGGAAGTCCTCGCCCTGCCGCTTCTGCTGCTTCGGGGGCGGGACGTGACGGACGATCAGGTTGAACAGCGCGTCCAGGCCCTTGCGCGGGCCGTCAAGTTCGGCATCCGCCCAGCCGGAGCGGCCGCTGGCGTAGAGATGCGGAAAGTCGAGCTGGTCCTCGTTCGCATCGAGCGAAGCGAACAGGTCGAACACCTCGTCGAGCGCCCGGTCGGGTTCGGCGTCGGGCTTGTCGACCTTGTTCAGCACCACGATGGGGCGCAGGCCGAGGGCAAGCGCCTTCGACGTCACGAACTTGGTCTGCGGCATCGGACCTTCGGCGGCGTCCACAAGAAGCACCACTCCGTCCACCATCGACAGGATCCGCTCGACCTCGCCACCGAAATCGGCGTGGCCGGGGGTGTCGACGATGTTGATGCGGGTGTCTTTCCACTCGACACTGGTGTTCTTGGCGAGGATGGTGATGCCACGCTCTCGCTCGAGGTCGTTCGAGTCCATCGCGCGTTCGACCACCTGCTGGTTCTCGCGATAGACGCCCGACTGCTTGAGAAGCTCGTCCACGAGGGTCGTCTTGCCGTGATCGACGTGGGCGATGATGGCGATATTGCGCAGATCCATGAAGGGTCCTTTCCGGAGGTCGCCGGCGCCTTACCTTGCACTCGCCCCAATGGGAAGCGGGAAAGGTCGCTGCCACTTCATCGCGAGCACGCCCGCAGCCGCGTGAAGTCAGTGCGGCGTGGCCCCGGAAAACAGCTGGATGACGAGAATACCCGCGAGAATCATCGTCATGCCGATGACGGCCGGCAGATCGAGGGGCTGGCGGAACACAAGCCACCCGATCAGCGCGATGAAAAGGATGCCGAGGCCCGACCAGATCGCATAGGCCACGCCGACGGGAATGGTGCGCAGGACTAGCGAAAGGAACCAGAAGGCGGTCGCGTAGCCGATCACGACGAGCGCCGAGGGCAGGGGCCTCGTGAACTGCTTGCTGGCCTGCAGCGCCGAGGTGCCGACAGTCTCGGCCATCACCGCCAGCACAAGATAGAAGTAGGCCATGGCACCCTCCTTCAGGTGGCGATATAGCGGTCGCGGCGGTGATTTATCGCGATCACGAGGTTCAGCACGACCGCACCCAAAAGCGACCAGAGCACGACGTCCCACGGGAAGAGGAACGCGGCAACCGAGAAGAGGACGAGGTCGAAAAGCAACTGCACGTGGCCGGCTCGGAAGCCGGACGTGTCCTGGATGAGAAGCGCGACCACGCCGACACCGCCAAGCGATCCACCGTGGCGGAACAGCGCGAGCAGACCAGATCCGGTAAGCGCGCCGAAGATCACGGCGCCGAGCCAGAGATTCAGGCGGTCGATGGCGAAACCGATGGGCAGAAGCTCGGTCAGGATCGACAGGATCGTTACCGAAATCAGGCTCTTTGCGGTGAAGACCGGGCCGAGGCGGCGCCAGGCCAACCAGTAGAATGGCAGGTTGATCACGAAGAAGATCGGCCCGAAGGACCAGCCGGAGAGATACGAGATGATGACCGCCAGACCCGCGGTCTGCCCGGTGATGAGCCCGCAGAACGTCAGGACCTGCAATCCGAGGGCACACATGAAGGTGCCGAATGCAATGCCTTGCGCGTCGTCGAAGAGGGTATGCTGAGAGGGTTCGGACATGGGGCCTTCTTGCGCCCGCGGCAGGGAACGGCAAGCCCTCCGCCGCAGGTCTTGGCGGTCGATTTCAGCTGAGCGCCTTTTCCAGGTTGGCGTCGATCTTGTCGAGGAACCCTTGTGTCGTCAGCCACTGCTGATCCGGACCGACGAGCAGCGCGAGGTCCTTCGTCATGTGGCCTGACTCGACGGTGTCGACGACGGTCTTTTCCAACTTCTCGGCGAAGTTCATCAGCTCGGCATTGTCGTCGAGTTTCGCGCGGTGCCGCAGGCCGCCGGTCCAGGCAAAGATGGACGCGACCGAGTTGGTCGAGGTCTGTTTGCCTTCCTGGTGCTGGCGGAAGTGCCGCGTCACGGTGCCGTGCGCGGCCTCGGATTCGACGATCTTGCCGTCCGGCGTCATCAGGCGCGACGTCATCAGACCCAGCGAGCCGAAGCCCTGCGCCACCGTATCCGACTGCACGTCGCCATCGTAGTTTTTGCAAGCCCAGACATAGCCGCCCGACCACTTCATCGAGGACGCGACCATGTCGTCGATCAGGCGGTGCTCGTAATAGAGGCCGGCTTCCTCGAACTGGTCCTTGAACTCGGCGTCGAAGATCTCCTGGAACAGGATCATGAAGCGGCCGTCATAGGTCTTCAGGATCGTGTTCTTGGTGGACAGGTAGACCGGATAGCCGCGGTTCAGCCCGTAGTTGAACGAGGCGCGCGCAAAATCGCGGATGGAGTCGTCGAGATTGTACATCCCCATGAACACGCCGGCCGAGGGGGCCTTGTAGACTTCTTCCTCGATCTCGGTGCCGTCCTCGCCGACGAATTTCATCGTCAGCGTGCCGGGGCCGGGGAACTTCATGTCGGTCGCTCGGTACTGATCGCCAAAGGCATGGCGGCCGATCACGATTGGCTCGGTCCAGCCGGGCACGAGGCGCGGCACGTTCGAGCAGATGATCGGCTCGCGGAAGACGACGCCGCCAAGAATGTTGCGGATCGTGCCATTCGGGCTGCGCCACATTTTCTTGAGGCCGAATTCCTCGACGCGGGCTTCGTCGGGGGTGATCGTGGCGCATTTCACGCCGCAGCCGACCTCCTTGATCTTCTCGGCGGCGTCCACGGTGACCTGATCGTCGGTCCGGTCACGCTCTTCCATACCCAGGTCGTAATAGAGCAGATCGACGTTCAGGTAGGGCAGGATGAGCTTTTGCTTGATGAAGTCCCAGATGATCCGGGTCATCTCGTCGCCGTCGAGCTCGACGATGGGGTTCTCGACCTTGATCTTCGACATGGCTGGATCCTGTCAGTCTTGAGAGGGGCAGGCGGCCCCGTCGGGGCCACCCATAGACGTCACGCGTTAAGCGATGATGTCGTTGAGCGTGTTCGAAGGCCGCATGACGGCAGATTTCTTGTTCGCCTCGGGGTGGAAGTACCCGCCGATATCAACCGACGTACCCTGCGCACCATGCAGTTCGCCCATGATCTCGGCCTCCTTCGCGGCAAGCTTTTCGGCCAGCGGCTTGAACTCGGCCGCGAGATCCGCGTCCTTGTCCTGCGACGCCAGTGCTTCGGCCCAATAGCGGGCGAACCAGTAGTGGCTGTCGCGGTTGTCGGGCTCGCCCACCTTGCGCGAGGGCGACCGGTCGTGGTCGAGCACGCCCTGCGTCGCGGCCTCGACCGCCTCGCCCAGCACACGCGCCTTGGCGTTGTCGCGGCTTTCGCCCAGGAATTTCAAGCTTTCGGCCAGCGCGCAGAACTCGCCCAGGCTATCCCAGCGCAGGTGGTTCTCCTCAACCAGCTGCTGGACGTGCTTCGGGGCTGAGCCGCCGGCGCCAGTCTCGAACAGACCGCCGCCCTGCATCAGCTTCACGATGGACAGCATCTTGGCCGAGGTGCCGAGCTCGAGGATCGGGAAAAGGTCGGTCAGGTAGTCGCGCAGCACGTTGCCGGTGATCGCGATGGAGGTCTTGCCCTCGCGGATCGTCTCGAACGTGCGGCGCGTCGCCTCGCGCGGGGCCATGATGGCGAACTTGTCGGCCACGCCCTTCGCCTCCAGGATGGGCTTGACGTACTCGATCAGCCGCGCGTCATGCGGGCGGTCCGCGTCGAGCCAGAAGATCGCCTCGCAGCCCTCGGCCCGCTGGCGGTCGATGGCCAGCGCCACCCAGTCCTCGATCGGCGCCTTCTTGGCGGTGGATGCGCGCCAGATGTCGCCCGCTTCGACGGCATGCTCGTGCAGCACGTCGCCGTTGGCGGCGATCATGCGGACCGTGCCGGCCGTCGGTATCTCGAACGTGGTGGGATGCGAGCCGTATTCCTCGGCCTTCTGCGCCATGAGGCCGATGTTCTGCACCGCGCCGGCGGTCGCGGGATCGAGCGCGCCGGTCTCTTTGAAATAGGCGATCGTCTCGTCATAGACCGGTGCATAGGTGTCGTCGGGGATGACGCAAGTGGTGTCGTGCTGCGCGTCGTCCGGGCCCCAGCCCTTGCCGCCGTCGCGGATCAGCGCGGGCATCGAGGCGTCGATGATGACGTCCGAGGGGACGTGCAGGTTGGTGATCCCCTTTGCGCTGTTCACCATGTACATCGGGGGCTGGTCGGCCTTGACCTTCTCGATTTCGGCCTTGATCTCGGGCTTGTCCTCGATCTTGGCGTAAAGCGCGCCGAGGCCGCCATTGGGATCGACGCCCGCAGCTTTCAGTTCTTCGCCGTACTTGTCGAAGACCGGCTGAAGGAACGTCTTGACCGCGTGGCCGAAGATGATCGGGTCCGAGACCTTCATCATCGTCGCCTTGAGGTGCAGCGAGAACAGCGTCCCGTCCTCCTTGGTCTTCGCGATCTCATCGGCGAGAAACGCGTCAAGCTTCTTGACGGACATGAAGGTCGCGTCGAGGACGGCGCCTTCGTGCAGTTGCACGCCCTCTTTCAGCACCGTCTCGGTCCCGTCGGCGGCGGTCAGCACGATCTTCGCCGGGCCAGCCTGATCCGCCGTCAGGATCACGGATTTCTCGTTTGAACGAAAATCGCCGCCGGACATCGAGGCAACGCGGGTCTTGGAATCGCTCTTCCACTCGCCCATGCGGTGCGGGTTATTCTGGGCGAACTTCTTCACCGCGTTCGCTGCACGCCGGTCCGAGTTGCCCTCGCGCAGGACGGGGTTCACGGCGGAACCCTTGATCGCGTCGTAGCGAGCGCGGGCGTCCTGTTCCGCGCCGGTGCTCGGCTCGTACGGGTAGTTGGGCAGGTCGTAACCCTGCGCCTGAAGCTCCTTGATCGCCGCTTCGAGCTGCGGCGTCGAAGCCGAGATGTTCGGCAGCTTGATCACGTTGGCCTCGGGCGTCTTTACCCAGTCGCCAAGCCACGCGAGGTCGTCACGCACCTCGCCCTTCTGGCGGTCGGGGAAGGCGGCCAGGATGCGGCCGGCCAGCGAGATGTCGCGCGTCTCGATCGTGATGCCGGCGGCTTTGGCGAAGCGGCGAATGATCGGCAACAGCGACGCGCTTGCCAGTTCGGGGGCCTCGTCGACGGTGGTGTAGACGATATCGGGAGTCTCGGACATGGAAGCCTCTCGGAAAGGGTCAGTGTCGTTCCAGTGCCTGTTAGACGATAGCCGCATCAGCGGAAAGGGAAACTTTGTATGCCGATGTATACCAGTGCAGTCATGGCGGGACGGTGTGGGAACTCTGCGGCGAAGCGCCGGTTGGCAGGGAAACCCTATGCGCGCCCCTGGAGCCCCGAAATGGATATCATTCGCATCATTCTGTCGATCCTCCTGCCGCCGGTCGGAGTCTTCCTGCAGGTCGGGTTAGGCCTGCAGTTCTGGATCAACATCGTTCTGACGCTGCTGGGTTACATCCCGGGCGTCGTGCACGCGATCTGGATCATCGCGCGGCACTGAACCGCACAGAATATCTCTCATCCTGCGCAATCGACTGCTCCGCTGACCGTCTCTAGGTCAGCGGCGACCTAATTTTTTCTGGAGAACCCCATGGCCCAGCCGAAGATCACCGTCCTGTTCTACTCCACTTACGGCACGAACCATAAGGTGGCTCTGAAGGCCGTCGAGGCCGCCGAGGCCGCCGGCGCCGAAGTTCGCCTGCGCAAGATCCGCGAGACAGCCCCGCAGGAGGTCATCGACGGCCAGGACGCCTGGAAGGCTCAGCAGGAGCAGATGGCTGACATCCCCGAGGCCAGTCTGGACGACATGGAGTGGGCCGACGGCTTCTTCATTTCGGCCCCGACGCGCTTTGGCGTGGTCGCGAGCCAGGTGCGCTCGTTCATCGACACGATGGGTTCGCTGTGGCAGTCGGGCAAGCTCGTCAACAAGACGCTGACCGCCACGACCTCGACCCAGACGCAACATGGCGGTCAGGAAACCACTTTCCTGTCCCTCTATCTCACCGCGATGCACTGGGGCTGCCTGATCGTGACGCCAGCCTACGCCGACAGCATCAAGTTCGAAGATGGCGGAAATCCCTACGGCTTCTCCATGGCCATGGGCGAGTGGGGCGAAACCGGTGAGAAAAGCGTCGCCTTTCAGGCGACGCGTCTCGTCGAAGTCACCAAGAAGATCATCGGCTGAGCCACTAAGGCTTCGACAGGTCTGCGGCGGTGCGCTTATGTGCGCCGCCGTTCGCATGATCGGGGCTCACATCGCCGCTCGCAGCGATTTTTCAATCTGTCCGCCGCACCATTCGTCGCCATGATCTGCCTGAGCCTTCTGTAGTAGGGCGGCCTGCTCGGGCCGCTCGGCCATGCGATCCGCGAGTCCCGCAATCGCTGGCGCGGTCTCATCTAGCATCGGGCGGAGGGAGAGCAGCTTTTGCGTCATTACGCCCCACAGGTTCAGCACCACGACATCCGCGAGGCCCGGCGCGTCGCTTCCCAGCAGATACCCGCGTTCCGGCGTCAGCCCATGTCGCTGGCCGATCTGTTCGAAGATCGACATCCAGCGGGCGAGGCGCGGACGGTAATTGCTCCACATCTCCGGCGTCCACATCTGCGCGCCATTGTGCAGCGTGATCTCGTAGAGCACGTCATTCGCATCCGCGACGAGCTTGTCCGTCAGGGCCGCCTGCGCCGGGTCGGCGGGGCAGAGGCCATGCTTCCGCGCCAAATAGCCGAGGATCGCGGGCATCTGCGACAGCGCAACGTCCGTCTCGTGGTCGACAAGCACCGGTGGCGCCATGTGCGGCACCGGCTGAGAGTCGGGATCGTCCTGCATCAGCGCCTTCACCTCGTCCGGCGCGGGCTGATCCCAGGACGAGTCAGCGAGCGCCAGGAGCGATTTGATGAAGGCGCCGCGGAAGGGCAGCGGCCAGTAGTAAAGCGTGTAATCGGCCATCTTGGGCATCCCGTTTGGGGTTATGCCTTCAAGCGTAGGCGTAGGGTCCGCCCTTTTCCAGCGCAGCCTGATAGGCAGGACGCGCATGGATCTTCTTGAGCCACGCAGCAGTGGCGGGCCGCTTGTCGTCAAGTCCCGCCCGGGATCGTGCCGCCTCGAGGGGGAAGCTCATCATCACGTCGGCTGCGCTGATCTCTTCGCCCGCGAACCAAGGTCGCTGCGAAAGCTCGCTTTCGACGAAGTCGAGATGCACGTCGATCATCGGCTGCACGCGCTTCATGGCGATCCGGCCGAACAGAGGGATCTTCGACATCGCCAGCTTCAGCAGAAGCGGCGGCATCATCGACCCTTCGGCATAGTGCAGCCAAAAGCGGTAGGTCAGCCCGTCCTCGTCATCCATCGGCGCACCGAATTCGCCGCCGGCACGGTCCACGAGGTAGGACGCGATAGCTCCGGTCTCGGCGATAACGAGGCCGGTTTCGCGATCCTCGATTACCGGCGATTTCCCGAGCGGATGGACACGCTTCAGTTCTTCCGGCGCCAGCATCGTGCGAGGGTCGCGGGCGTAGCGGCGCACCTCGTAGGGCAGGCCCAGTTCCTCAAGCATCCACAGCACGCGCTGGGACCGCGAGTTCTCCAGGTGATGTACGACGATGGTCATGGGATCAGCGCGTCGTCTCAGTCAGGCGGCGCTTCACGTAGTCCTGCACCAAGCCGATCATCGGCTCCATGTGCGGGTCCTCGAAGAAGTGACCGGCGCCCTCGATCTCCTCGTGGGTGATCGTGATCCCCTTCTGCTCGTGCAGCTTGTTGACGAGCGTGTGCGTGTCCTTGGGTGGCGCGACGCGGTCGGCGGTGCCGTTGATGACGAGGCCAGAGGAGGGGCAGGGGGCAAGGAACGAGAAGTCGTACATGTTCGCGGGGGGCGACACGCTGATAAAGCCCGTGATCTCGGGACGCCGCATCAGCAGCTGCATGCCAATCCACGCCCCGAACGAAAAGCCCGCCACCCAGCAATGCTTGGCGTTCGGGTTCATCGACTGCAGGTAGTCGAGCGCCGAGGCCGCATCGGACAGCTCGCCGATGCCTTGGTCGTACTCGCCCTGGCTGCGGCCGACGCCCCGGAAGTTGAAGCGCAGGACGGTAAAGCCAAGCTGGTGGAATGCGTAGTGCAGGTTATAAACGACGCGATTGTTCATCGTGCCGCCGAACTGGGGATGCGGATGCAGGACGATGGCGATAGGAGCGTCGTGCTTGCGTTGCGGGTGATAGCGGCCTTCGAGTCGGCCTTCGGGTCCGGGGAAAATCACCTCGGGCATGGGTGGCGCTCCGTTTTTGCGACGGGACCAAGGCGGCGAGGCGTTGTTGACGTTATCGCTCGGACACCTTAGAACCGTTCTAAACTCCGAGCGGGCCCGAAGGCCCGCGATCGGAGAACGCAGGTAGCCGCAGGCTGCGGTGTCGTCAATGGCTCGGGGGGGAACGCCGTGAAGCTCAGTACCAAGGGACGCTACGCCATGGTGGCGCTGACGGATCTGGCGCTTGCCAAGGGGGACAAGCTGATCTCGCTGGGCGAACTGTCCAAGCGGCAGAATGTGTCGCTTGCCTATCTCGAGCAGCTTTTCGTCAAGCTGCGCCGTGCCGGGCTCGTCGAATCTGTCCGGGGCCCCGGCGGTGGGTATCGGTTGGCCAAATCCGCCTCTGATATCCGTATCTCGGACATCCTCGAGGCGGTGGACGAGACCGTTTCTGCGATGGAGTCGGGCGCAGGGGCGAAGGGCGGCCTTTCGGGCACAAAGGCGCAGTCGCTGAACAACCGCCTGTGGGAATCGTTGTCCGCCCACGTGTACGTCTTCCTCCACCAGACGCGCCTGTCGGATGTGACCGGCAATGCGCTTGCCCCGTGCCCGGCCGTGCCCGCGCTGTTCGAGGTCGTGGACGAGACGTGAACCGGCCCGGAACGTCCGGACCTTCCGAGGAGTAGCCAGAGCCAAGATGCACCGGCAGACGCGCACATATCTCGACTGGAATGCCACCGCTCCGCTGCGGCGCGAGGCGCGCGAGGCCATGATCGGCGCGATGGGCTTGGTGGGCAATCCGTCCTCAATTCATGCCGAGGGGCGCGCGGCACGAACGGCTGTCGAGCGGGCGCGCGGGCAGATTGCCGAGGCGCTCGGTGCGCAGAACGCGGACATCGTCTTCGTCTCCGGCGCGACCGAAGCGGCCGCGCTGGCCTGCGCCGACCGAGGCCTGCTTTGCGCGCCGGTGGAGCACGAGGCGGTGCTGGCATGGTGCGATCCATCGTTGCCGGTCGATGCGCAGGGGAGCGTAGACGTGTCCGAGCCGGGGCGCGCGGCGTTGCAGGCTGCAAACTCCGAGACGGGCGTCTTGCAAGATCTGCCAGAGGGGCTGGCAGTCGTGGATGCCACCCAGGCTTTCGGGAAAGTTCCGTTCGCCTTCGAATGGTCGGGGGCGCAGATGACCTTCGTCTCGGCCCACAAGATCGGCGGCCCCAAGGGCATTGGCGTGCTCATCCTGAAGCGCGGCCTCGACCTCGCCGCCCGCGCCCGTGGCGGCGGGCAGGAGATGGGGCGGCGTGCCGGAACCGAGAACGTGGCCGCGATCGCGGGCTTCGGCGCAGCGGCCGAGGCGGCGGCGGCGGACTTGGCCTCGGACATGTGGAGCGCGGTGCGGGCGCGGCGGGACTCTTTGGAGGATGCGTTGATGCGCGACGCCTCGGGTCTTATCTGCGTAGGCAAGGACGCATCCCGGCTGCCGAACACGAGTCTGCTTGTCACGCCCGGCTGGAAGGGCGAGACGCAGGTCATGCAGATGGACCTCTCTGGGTTCGCCGTCAGCGCAGGGTCCGCCTGCTCGAGCGGCAAGCTCCGTGGGTCGGGGACATTGGCGGCGATGGGGATGGACCCGGACGCCGCAGGCTCGGCGATCCGCGTGTCGCTCGGGCCGACGACAACCGATGAGGACGTGAGCCGGTTCGCGGAAGCGTGGCTGCGTCAGTGGAACAAGCACCGGGCGCGTGCCGCCTGAAAGGAGACCGACATGGACGATCAGACCGTCATGGATCAAGATGTGAAAGAGGGCGTCGACCAGGAGACCGTCGATGCCGTCAAGCAGCTGTCGGGCGCCTACAAGCACGGCTGGAATACCGAGATCGAGATGGACTTCGCGCCCAAGGGCCTGACGGAGGACATCGTGCGCCTGATCTCGGAGCGCAACGACGAGCCCGAGTGGATGCTCGAGTTCCGCCTCGACGCGTTCCGCCGCTGGCAGAAGATGGACGAGCCGGACTGGTCGATGCTGCGCTACGCGCCGGTCGACTACCAAGAGCAGTATTACTACGCCAAGCCGGCCTCGATGAAGGAGAAACCGAAGAGCCTGGACGAGGTCGACCCGAAGCTTCTCGAGACCTACGAGAAGCTCGGTATTCCTCTGAAGGAGCAGATGATCCTCGCCGGCGTCGAAGGCGCCGAGGGCAAGGCCCCGGCCGAGGCGAAGGACGGTGATGACGCCACCGGCGGCCGTAAGGTGGCCGTGGACGCAGTGTTCGACAGCGTCTCGGTGGGGACGACCTTCAAGAAGGAGCTTCAGAAGGCGGGCGTGATCTTCAGCTCGATCTCCGAGGCAATCAAGGAGCATCCCGAGCTGGTGAAGAAGTACCTCGCCAGCGTGGTTCCGGTGCAGGACAACTACTTCGCCACGCTGAACGCGGCGGTCTTCTCGGACGGGTCGTTCGTCTACGTGCCGAAGGGCGTGCGCTGCCCTATGGAGCTGTCGACCTACTTCCGCATCAATGCCGAGAACACCGGCCAGTTCGAGCGGACGCTGATCATCGCGGACGAGGGGGCCTATGTCAGCTACCTCGAAGGCTGCACCGCGCCCATGCGCGAGACGAACCAGCTCCACGCGGCCGTGGTCGAGATCGTCGCGCTCGACGATGCCGAGGTGAAGTATTCGACGGTTCAGAACTGGTACCCCGGCGACGAAAACGGCGTGGGCGGCATCTACAACTTCGTCACCAAGCGCGCCGATTGCCGTGGCGACCGGTCGAAGGTGTCTTGGACGCAGGTCGAGACCGGCTCGGCACTGACCTGGAAGTACCCGTCCTGCATCCTGCGCGGCGACGACAGCCAGGGCGAGTTCTACTCGATCGCCATCACCAACAACTGGCAGCAGGCCGACACCGGCACCAAAATGATCCATCTGGGCAAGAACACCCGCAGCCGGATCGTGTCGAAGGGGATCAGCGCCGGGCACGCGCAGAACACCTATCGCGGCCTCGTGTCGATGCACCCCAAGGCCAAGAACTCGCGCAACTATACCCAGTGCGACAGCCTTCTGATCGGCGACAAGTGCGGCGCCCACACGGTCCCCTATATCGAGGTGAAGAACAACTCGAGCCGGGTGGAACACGAAGCGACGACCTCCAAGGTGGACGACGATCAGATGTTCTACTGCCAGCAGCGGGGCATGGACGAGGAAGAGGCTGTGGCCCTGATCGTCAACGGCTTCTGCAAGGAAGTCCTGCAGGCCCTGCCGATGGAATTCGCCATGGAAGCGCAGCAGCTGGTCGCGATCAGCCTCGAAGGCTCGGTGGGCTGAGTTGGGGGAACTCGACCCCATCCGGGCACCCGGCAAGTCGCGCTTCTACGTCTCGCTGACGGTAGCCGTCGCGGTCGTTCTGGGGCTGATCATGTTCCTGGCGTGGTGGCTCGCGGCCCCCATGCCGCGGGTGCTGGTCGTCTTGGCTGTGTCGGCCGCCATCGGGTGGGTCGCAGGGCGCCTCATGTTCAAACGGAGACGGAAATGAGCTTCTGGTCGCAATCGCAGATGATCGTCACAACCACGCCTTCGATCGAAGGCAAGAAGATCGCCCGCTATCACGGCATCGTCGTGGGCGAGGCGATCCTGGGCGCAAACGTGTTCCGTGACCTCTTCGCCGGGATCACGGACATCCTCGGCGGACGGTCGGGGAGTTACGAGAAATCGCTGAATGAAGCGCGCGAGACCGCTCTGAAAGAGATGGAAGACCGCGCGCGGGATGCCGGGGCCAATGCGGTCGTCGGCGTCGACCTGGATTACGAGGTCGTCGGCAAGGACAACGGGATGCTCATGGTTTCGGCCAGCGGCACCGCTGTCACCGTCGAATGATCCGAACACGATACGAAGGAAGAAAAAATGCTTGAGATCAATAACCTGCACGCCTCTCTTGAAGAAGAGGGTAAGGAGATCCTGAAGGGTGTGAACCTGACGGTCGAGGCCGGTAAGGTGCACGCCATCATGGGTCCGAACGGCTCGGGCAAGTCGACGCTGTCCTACGTCCTGGCCGGGCGCGAGGGCTACGAGGTCACCGAAGGCTCGGCCACGCTTCTGGGCGAGGACGTGCTCGACATGGATGTCGAAGAGCGCGCCGCGGCGGGCATGTTCCTTGCGTTCCAATATCCCGTGGAAATTCCGGGTGTTGGCAACATGACCTTCATGCGGACGGCGGTGAATGCGCAGCGCAAGGCGCGTGGCGAGGAAGAGATGTCCTCGGCCGAGTTCCTCAAGGTCATCCGCGAGAAGGCCAAGGAGATGCAGATCGACGCCGACATGCTGAAGCGCCCGGTGAACGTCGGCTTCTCGGGCGGCGAGAAGAAGCGCAACGAGATTCTGCAGATGGCGATGCTCGAGCCCAAGCTCTGCATCATGGACGAGACCGACTCGGGCCTCGATGTCGACGCGATGAAGCTGGTGGCCCAGGGCGTGAACGCGCTGCGCAGCCCTGATCGCGGGTTCCTGGTCATCACGCACTACCAGCGCCTTCTGGACCACATCCAGCCCGACGTGGTGCACATCATGTCCGACGGCCGCATCGTGAAGACCGGCGGACCCGAACTGGCCCTTGAGGTCGAGAAGAACGGCTACACCGACATCCTGAAGGAGAACGCATGATGGCTTTGCCGCAGGCGAAACAGGACGCGACCGATGCGCGCCTCGCCGCGCTGACGCTGCCCGTTCAGGATGGCTGGACGCGTGCGGCGCGCGCCGACGCGCTCGCCCGGCTGACCAAGTCGGGCTTGCCGGGACCGCGCGATGAATACTGGCGCTGGACCCGCCCGGCCGAATTGAACGCGGTCGAAGCTTCGGGTGCTGCACCCATGGACGAAAGCGACGAGGCGCCGATCTTCGACGGCATCGAGGCGCTGACCCTCGTGTTCCGCGACGGCGAGTTCGATGCCGAGGCGTCGGACGAGCTTGCGCTGGACGGCGTCGAAATCTCGCGTCTGGGCAAGGTTCAGGGAACAGACATCCACTGGGCCCGCGACGTCTATGGCGCCTTGGAACTGCGCGGGCAGGACCCGGTCGTGCGGCCCTTCGCAGCGCTGAATACCGCCTTCGCGACCGACGGCGTGCTGATCCGCGCCACGGGCAAGGCCGCCAAGCCGATCTGCATCCGATATGTCCACGAGAAGACGGACAGCGACCCGATCCTGCACCACGTGGTAAAGGTCGAACCGGGCGCCGAGGTCACGCTGCTCGAGGCCGGTGCGCCGGGCGCGCGGTTCAATACGGTGTTCGAAGCGGACATCGCCGATAGCGGGACGTTCCATCACGTGCGCGCCCAGGGCCGCAACCGTGACCGCCGGGCGAACACCCACACCTTCGCGCGTCTCGGTGCCGAGGCGGTGTGCAAGTCGTTCACGCTGTCGCTGAACGGCGCGCTGACCCGCAACGAGCACATCATCGAATTCACCGGCGACGACGCAGCCGCCCACGTGGCAGGTGCCGCGATCGGGGACGGCAAGGTAGCCAAGTTCCACCACGACGATACCGTGTTCATCACCCACGACGCGGTGAATTGCGAGAGCCGGCAGGTCTTCAAGAAGGTCCTGAAGAACGGCGCGCTCGGGGTGTTTCAGGGCAAGATCCTCGTGAAGCCCGGCGCGCAGAAGACCGACGGATACCAGATCAGTCAGTCGTTGCTTCTGGACGGGGACAGCCAGTTCCTCGCGAAGCCCGAGCTCGAGATCTATGCCGACGACGTCGCGTGCTCGCACGGGTCGACCACCGGCTCGATCGACGACGAGATGCTGTTCTACCTCAAGGCGCGCGGTGTGCCGCATGCCCGGGCGATGGACCTGCTGGTGCTGGCCTTTCTGGCGGAAACGCTGGAAGAGATCGAGGACGAGAAAATCGCCGAGAGCCTGCGCACGCGGCTGGAAAACTGGCTCGAGCGGCACGCGGACTGACGTGGCGCTCGCCAATGATATCGTGGCGTCCTACCGGCGGCCGGGCGAGATCGTCCGCCGCCGGCTGGGCGCGCGTGACCGGGCCGAGGCACGGGCGCTCATGACCGTTTTCACGGCTTGCTTCCTGATTTTCGTGGCGCAGTGGCCGCGCCTCAGCCGCGAAGCATACCTGACGGGGCAGGAGTTACAGCTAATGCTGGGCGGCGCGCTACTGGGATGGATCTTCATCGCGCCGCTCGCCCTATATGGCGTTGCAGGTCTCACCCATTTCATCGTGCGCCGCATGGGCGGACAAGCGAGCTATACCGAGGCGCGCATGGCGCTGTTCTGGGGGCTTTTGGCGGCGTCGCCGCTCTGGCTGCTCTGGGGGCTCGTCGCTGGCTTCGTCGGCCCCGGGTCGGCGCTAGATGCGGTCGGCATCATTGCGCTCCTCGCGTTTGTCGGGATCTGGACTGCTGGCCTCTATTCAGTGGAGCGTGGATGAAGCCGACCCTGAACCTTGGCACGCTCGTGCGGCTGGCGGCTGAGACCGTGCGCGCACCGCAGGAGACCTTCGCCGCCCTGCGCAGTCTCAACCTGCCGCGCCAGACCTTGTGGGAGGCGCTGCTTCTGGTGGTCGTGATTTCGGTGATCCTGGCTGAGCTCGGCAACCTTATCCTCGTCGCCTTCACTCCTGTTGCAAGTGACGCGCCCCAGTTCCTCAGCCCATTCGCCTTCGGTGTGCTGCAGTTCGTTATCCTGGCGCTGTCGGTGGTGCTGATCGACCGCATCGGGCGTGGGATGGGCGGGCAGGGCCGGCCTGAGGATGCGATCCTCGCCGTGACTTGGCTTCAGTTCGTCATGATCTGCCTGCAGATCGTGCAGACTTTGTTCCTGTTCATCTTGCCCGGTGTTGCTGCCCTGATCCTGATCGGCGGGCTCGTCCTGTTCCTCTACCTGCTGACCGCGTTTGTGATCGAACTTCACGGCTTTGCAAGCCACGGACGCGTCTTTGCCATGATCCTCGTCGTGATGGTCGGCGTGGCTCTCGGTTTTTCTTTCATCCTCACCCTGCTTGGTGTCACCGTCCCGCAGTAAGGAGGCTTCCATGTACGACGTTCAAAAAGTTCGGCAAGATTTTCCAATCCTCAGCCGCAAGGTGAATGGGAAGCCGCTCGTCTACCTCGATAACGGCGCCTCTGCCCAGAAGCCGCGGGTTGTCCTCGACGCGATTCAGCGGGCGTATGGCGAAGAATATTCCAATGTTCACCGCGGACTGCACACGTTGTCGAACCTTTCGACCGAAGCCTATGAAGGGGTGCGGGGCAAGATCGCGCGCTTTCTCGGCGCTACCTCGGAAGACTCGATCGTGATGAACACCGGCACGACTGCTGGGATCAATCTGATCGCCTACAGTTGGGCTATGCCGCAGATGAAGGCCGGCGACGAGATCGTCCTCAGCGTCATGGAGCACCACGCCAATATCGTCCCATGGCACTTCCTGCGCGAACGGCAGGGAGTGAAGCTGGTATGGGTCGAGCCTGACGCTGACGGATCTCTGCCCGCAGAAAAGGTGCTGGAAGCCGTGACCGAACGAACGAAGCTTATCGCCGTCACGCAGATGTCGAACGTGCTAGGAACCGTGGTAGATGTCTCCGCAATCTGCCGCAAGGCGCGCGAGCGGGGCGTGCCGGTGCTTGTGGACGGCTCTCAGGGCGCCGTGCATCTTGACGTCGATGTCGAGGAAATTGGCTGTGACTTCTATGTAATCACAGGTCACAAGCTTTACGGGCCCTCGGGGTCGGGGGCGATCTACATCCGTCCCGAGCGCATGGCCGAGATGCGTCCCTTTATGGGCGGCGGTGACATGATCCGCGAGGTGCACCGCGATGAGATCACCTGGAATGATCCGCCGATGAAGTTCGAGGCCGGCACCCCTGGTATCGTTGCCCAGATCGGTCTTGGCGCTGCGCTGGACTACATGGCGACTCTCGGGATGGAGGCCATCGCTTCGCACGAGGCCGATCTCCGCGACTATGCGCGCGATCGTCTGACCGGTATGAACTGGCTAAACGTGCAGGGCGTGGCGCCAGGGAAGGGCGCCATTTTCTCGTTCACGATCGACGGCGCGGCTCATGCCCATGACATCTCGACGGTTCTGGACAAGAAGGGCATTGCCGTCCGTGCAGGCCACCATTGCGCCGGGCCGCTCATGGATCATCTGGGCCTCTCGGCAACCTGTCGCGCGTCGTTCGGGCTCTACAACACCCGCGCCGAAGTCGATGCATTGGTCGACGGGTTGGAGCTTTGCCACGAGCTTTTCGCCTGACGGCGGGTGGCGGTTCGGCCCACGCGGCTGCTTGTCTGGCGGCTGACGTCAACATTTCCCTGCCGGACGAGTGAAAGAGCGGATTTCCCGTTGTGGATGACATCGAATACCGCTAGAGCGACTGCGCGTGGACCCATAGCTCAGCTGGATAGAGCGCTGCCCTCCGAAGGCAGAGGCCAGAGGTTCGAATCCTCTTGGGTCCGCCATTAACTTCTTGCCCAGCTAATTCTCTGCCCCAGCGAGTTGAGTGGGGTTGAGCTTTGCAATCAGGTTAACTTCCGAAATCGTAGACACAAACTTGGGGCTAAGATCACTTGATCGACGGCCGCGGGCCGTCGTGTATATTCGGTCGGACTGGCGGGTCTCTGGGCCGCACACGCAGCTTTTAGCTTGATGACTAGCCAATGCCGGTCGTATCGAGGCCGATCTGCTGTCCGGCTTGTTCGTTTAGACCCGTGAGACGCAGTCGGAGAGATCGTCAATGGAGGCATGGGCGACCGAGGGATAGAGAACTGCACAGGATGTAACGGTCACCGGGATAATGTAGCTACTGCAAATCTTCTTCCGTTTCGGGCGAACGGGCCAATTT
>NZ_JBELKF010000090.1:0-13457 GCF_042089775.1 Palleronia sp. | reverse complement strand
CCCCGATGATCTGCTCTTCGCTGAACCTCGATCTCTTCATTGTCCGTCTCCTCGTCGGAGCGGACTCTACCTCAAACTGGAGGAAGAAACGGGGCTCAGGTCACCAGCGGTGACCACCAGCGTCATGCGGCGGCGCCGTCAATCGACCGGACGGCAGGGGCTATTGCCAATCGGCCTGCCCTTCGACTCGCGCACCGCAACACGCCGCACAGTATGCCTGGTACATTGCGCGGTCCGTGGCGATGGCGTCGGCAATTCCGTAGCTTGGTCTTGCCGAACTGCGATGCGACTGGCGGTCATGGCGCGGCACCGACGGCAAGGCCGGTGCCGATCAGGACGGACAGCCTCGCCTTCATTCGGCGTTGTCGGCGATCCACTGCCGCAGGAAGGTGATTTCTTCTTCCTGCGTGGCGATCACTTCTTCGGCAAGCTGCCGCAACTGGGGATCTTCGCCATGCTCAAGCGCGACACGGGCCATGTCGATCGCACCCTGGTGATGGCCGATCATGCCGCGCGCGAAGTCGATGTCGGCATTGTCGGTGAATTCAATGTCCATCGCCTCGTGCATCGCGAGGTTGGCAGCTCGAAAGGCTTTGGTCGCGGGCGATCCGGCCGCCTCGTCATGGCTGTCGTGACCTTGCGCCTGATCGGGGGGCGTTGCTCCGCCATGGCTCATGTCCTCCATCATCATCTGACCATGATCCATGCCGTGTGTGTTGCCGCCATGCGCGGTGTCCTGGGCCACGGCGCTTCCGGCAAGTGTCGCAGCGCCCATCAGGGTAACCAGGCCTACGATGGCCCCAGTGTTGTAGAAAATCATTATCTTGCTCCGTGGTTTTTCGGCTTCCGCTGGAGACGTTGGATTCTATCTGACGGTGTAGCCTTCGGCTTCGATCGCTTCCCTGACCGCTTGCGGGTCGCCTGCCGAGTCGACGGCAACCTGGCCCGAGGAACGGTCCACGGCTACCTTCGCAGCCGGGTCCACGGATTGAACAGCCTTCGTGACCGCACGCTCGCAGTGGCCGCAGGTCATGCCTTCTACTTCAAGGGTCAACATGAATGGTCTCCTCGCTCGATCCGCAATGGATGCGGGGGGTTCCTACGCTGGAAGGTCAAGACCCAGTCAGACTGCCTACCGCGCGTTCGAACGCGCAAAGCCGATGCGGTTGTTCCGGCAAGCATATACTTCAGCGGTCCAGAGCGTCAGGGAGAGACCAGCCGCTGTTTTGCAGCATTCCGTACGCCCGGCTGCGCACCTCGCGCTGTTGAGAGATGGCGCTCTCGAAGTTTTCCGGCGAGACGGTGGGAATCCCGGCTTCGGCCACGCGTGCCAGGTCCGGTGTGGGCGGGACATCATCTGCTGCATTCGAGCCGCTCTGCCCGGCATGTTCGAAAAAGTCGGTCAAGGCGCGTCGGGCGGAGAATACGTCCAATGCCGCCGGACGGCTGTCGGGCGTGACGCCATGCTCAACCAGAAGCAGCGCCTCATTGAGCTTCGCGATCTGGACAGGCATGGCGCGGCCTTCCTCTGGAGTGTTGAATGTGTGCAGAATGGGATAGGACAGGTGTGATGCCGCCGTCCCGGCGATCTGTGACGAGAGACTGGCCAGCCTTGTGCCGAGAGAGAGCAAATTCCCGTCTCGCCACCCGTTGATGACGATCTCCTCCGGCGTGTCACCAAGAGAGGCTATCACGGACGCAATGGCCCGCTTCTGTGCTGCGGCAGAGAGCATCGGCACAAGATACGTGGCAGACATCGTCACCGACAGAAAGCCGGTGCCGACGCACAGCGCGGTCAGGATCTGCCACACGGCCCCGTCCGGCCGATAGTCGCCCAAGCCCAACGTGAAGAGGGTGAACCCGGTGAAGTAGATGCGGGCGATCAGGTCGGCAGGTTCTCCGTCGCTCGTCCGCACGACCGCGTCGGCGACGGGCAGGAAAACCAGCGTCCAGCCGGCCCAGAGAAGCACCACCCACATCACGATCGTGCAGAGCGAGAGAATGCCGCCGGCGGATCCGCGTAGCGGCCCGGGGCCCCAGGGAAGGCGCTGCCAAAGGCCAAGGATCATTTTCGCGCTCAGGGGACCGCCGCCGCCCAGGCTGATCGTGGTGTTGAACATGTCGTAGAGCGTCAGCAGCACGATCAGTGCTCCGAGAACTATGATTGCAGTCTCGATCATGGGTACTCGACGGCCGAAGCCGCCCTCCTCCGATTAGTCCAGATCGCTGATCGCCTCTTGTGAGAACCGGATACGACGATCTGCCGCCCGACCAGGGTGCAGCGAGGCAAGTTCATCGAACAAAAGCGAGGAGAATCCGGCGGCCGGTCGGCCGCCGGGAATCCGGTCACTTCACCTGTGCCAGTGCCTCGTCGCATGCGGCAGCGCAGCGGCGGCAGGCTTCGGCGCAGATACGGCAGTGCTCGTGCTTCTCGGCGTGCTGGGTACACTCTTCGGCACAGCGATTGCAGGCTTCGGAACAGGCCTTGATCGCGGCAGCCAGGACCCCCTCGTTGGACCCAGTGCGGCGCGAGGCCATCGCGCCGGTTGCCGCGCAGATGTCGGCGCAGTCGAGGTTGAGGCGGATGCACTGGCGCAAGTTGGCCACCATCTCCTCGGCCAGGCAGGCATCGGCACAGGATGTGCAGGCTTGTGCGCAGGCATAGGCCTCTTCGATGAACGTCAGCAGCGCGTCCGCCGTGCTGCCCTGAACGTCAGGGTGGGTACTGATCATTTCACGAACTTGCATGGAACTCTCCTTCCCGGTTGCAGAGACCGATCAACCGTACCGACGGGGGGTATGTTCCATCGCCTCTTCCTGTCCCGCCGTTGCTACCGGCAAACCTTCTCGAAGACGGAAACAAGTTCTTGGAACTTCTGTCTCTGCTCCTCAGCATTCCCTGCGCCGATCGCATCTTCCACGCACTCGTCCGCATGGTCCTGCAACAGCAGCAGTTCCACTTGCGAGAGCGCAGATTTGACGGCCAGCGCCTGGTTCAGGATGTCGATGCAATAGCGGTCTTCCTCGACCATGCGGGCAATCCCGCGCACTTGCCCCTCGATGCGCGCAAGGCGCTGGAGAGCTTTTTCTTTTCGATCTTTCATCAGGCCACCTCGTATCCCGACCCCTTAACCGGTCCTTCCGCTTGAAGGTTTCGCGGAACAACGTGCGACGCCTTCTGTTGGTAGAACCGTACCACCCGGGGGTACTGCTCCTACTGACCCGTCCCAGTTTGCCCAAGACCGGAGATCGATATGAAAAAGCACCCATTCACCGTCGGGATCGTTGGTGGGATTATCGGCACCCTGCTCATCGCAATCGTCGTCTGGCTCGCGGTTGCCTATAGCGGCGCGTACAACGTCGCTGCCACCGACAGGCATTTCGATGCGGTACGATGGACGCTCGAGACGACAATGCGCCGATCCGTCTCGAGCCGGGCGGATGATGTGGACCTGCCCGAGATCTCCGAGCAACTCATTGCCCAAGGCGCCGGGTACTACTCGGAGAGCTGCGCCCATTGTCACGGCGCGCCCGGAAAGGAGCCGGCGGCGTGGTCGCGCGGCATGCGGCCCGAACCCCCGCACCTGGTGGAAGCCGCAACCGAGTGGACCACGGAAGAGATCTACTGGATCGCCGAGAACGGCATCAAGATGTCTGGCATGCCCGCCTTCGGCCCCCAACGCGGGCCGGAGGAAATCGCCGCGATCGCCGCCTTCGTGTCGCAACTTCCCGGCCTCTCTGCCGAAGACTACGCAGCGCTGACGGGCGGCGGCCACGGGCAGCAAGGTCAAGCCGCCACAATCGAATGACCTCGAAAGCGAGATAACCCGTCATGTCCTATGTCCGTTTTGGCCTGATGATCCTCACCTCCACCGTGGTGATGTTCATCCTGATGTACATCAACACCTACGCGTGGGAGCATCTCTTCTGGTCGGAGACGCGCACCTACATGGCCGTCCTGATGGGCGCCACGATGGCGGTCATCATGCTGGCATTCATGCTGGGCATGTATTCGAACAAGAAGCTCAACGCGGCGATCTTCGCAGGCTCCATCGTGGTCTTCGCCCTGTCGCTGTGGTTGCTTCGCAGCCAGGCCACGGTGAGCGGTCCCGCGTATATGCGGGCGATGATCCCGCACCACTCGATCGCGATCATGACGTCCGAGCGGGCGCAGATCCGCGATCCGCGCGTGCAGAACCTGGCGCACGAGATCATCGAGGCGCAGCGTCGGGAGATCGCGGAGATGCGCTACCTGATCGATGACGTGGAGTCAGGCAACATCGTCGAGAGCATCTATCAGGATCCCCCTGCTGTACCGGGCACAATCGAGGACGTCTTGTCGAATACCCTGATCAGCCATCTTTATCCCTCGCCTCTTCCGGAGGCTGAAGCCGACCAGGTCCTCGATGCACAGGGGGTCTGCACGTTCAGCCGCAGCCCGGAGACCCATCCCGTCCTGTGGACCGGTCAGGACCAGGATCAGGCTGCCATGAAGCTGAACGGCATCATTCTTCCCCTCGAAGGAGCCGGCGAGGGTCCTGAGGGCGGCATCGTGTTCGAAGCGCCGGGAGCGTCGGTAAGTGTTCAGCCCCTCGGCGACGACGCCGGCTGGCGGGCCGACGCCGAACTGGTCTTCTCGCTCGAGCAGGGCCTGACAGTCGGCTATCGCGGTTTCTGGTCTTGCGAGGGCTGATCAGAGGACGGCGCACGGAAAAAAAGGAGCCCCTCATGGCCTCGAACCAAAAGTCCGCCGCGCTTTACCGGATGGTGATGCCCGGTCACGTCTGTCCTTACGGCCTGAAGTCGAAGGATCTGCTCGAGCGCCGAGGGTTCACCGTGGAAGATCACCACCTCGAAACCCGAGATCAGACCGACGCCTTCAAGGAGGAGCATGGGGTAATGACCACTCCTCAGACCCCATCGGATCGGCGGGTTCGATGACCTGCGCCAGTATTTCGGACAGCGGGTCAGCAAGGGCGACGAGACGAGCTACCGGCCGGTCATCGCGATCTTCTCGATGGCGTTCCTCATGGGGCTGGCGCTGAGCTGGTACGTCTTCGGCACAATCTTTATGATTCGGGCCTTCGAGTGGTTCATCGCGATCAGCATGTGCATCCTGGCAATCCAGAAGCTCCAGGACATCGAGAGCTTCTCGATCATGTTCCTGAACTACGACATCCTCGCCCGCCGCTGGGTGCGGTACGGCTACCTCTACCCATTCGGCGAAGCATTGGCGGGGATCTTCATGGTCGCCGGCGCGCTTATCTGGATTGCGGCGCCGGTTGCGCTCTTCATTGGGACGGTGGGAGCAATCTCGGTCTACAAGGCTGTCTATGTCGAGAAGCGCGAGTTGAAATGCGCGTGCGTCGGCGGTTCCAGCAACGTGCCCTTGGGCTTCGTATCCCTCACCGAGAACGTGATGATGATCGCCATGGGGATCTGGATGCCTGTCCGGATGCTGTTCGGCTGAGCCTCGGCGTTCGCTCGGCCGACAACTCGGCGATGGAACGGTGGAATGCACTTTCGAGAATCCCCGAGAAGCCGGTCGGCGCAGCAATTTCACATGTTGCTCTCGGCTTCTGCCACTGGTGGCAATTTTAGCGAGGATCGTTCAGCAGCGCGCCTGCATCTCCTGCCCGGGCTTTGCCGACAGCTGCGAGTTTCCCATTCGCCTCCATGATGATTGCCTCGATATCAAGAAGGGATCCAAAACCGTTCTGTCTGACAGCGCCCACGAGCTCGTGTTCCGTGATCCTCTCCTGCCGCATCGCGTCTCGCTGCCAGTTGCCTTGGTAGAAGAGAAGCGCCGGTGACGCCGACCCGACGCTCGGCGCCTCGCAACCGTTGTCTGAGAACGGCTGCAACGAACTGAAGATCCTCTGAAGCGCAAGCAAGGCGCCGTAGGCAAGCGTGCCCATCACGAGGATGCGGAGGATCGGAACCCAGCCTCCGAAGAAGAAGGTGACGTCGCTCATGATCCGGTGTGCTTCCAGTTTCAGATGTTGTTCCTGATCACGCCCAGAAAGCGTTCGCGCCGAAAGCGGCGATAACCGTTGGCCTTGCGCTGCGGGTGAACGAGGTCCGCGTTCTCGTCGTAGCAACTCGTCCTGGCCGGCAGACGGAAGCGGCTTGAAACCTGAGCGATGTTCATGTCGTCCTTCTTATTCCGCAGGGACTGGGGCAGAGGTACTTCGTCGCTGGGTGTGACGGTTCTATTGTCTGGGCGCGCTGGCACTACAAGAACTCGGCATTTTCTCGGCAGGAAAAACAACGACTGCGCCATCGCGACTGCGGCTCAGGTTCGGAGGCCTGCTTAACCAGCGCTTGGTATGAGGCCGTCGCCGGTGTTGAACCACCCAAATGGTCGTTATCGACCGCCCGTCACTCCGCAACTGCCGCGGGCGCCGTCGGTTCGAACAAGGCATGGGTCGAGGGATGGTGGTCGGCTGTGCGGGCACAGCCGACCTTCCCGAGCAGGAGGGCTACTGCGCTTGACACTCGCGCTATATAGCAATAGTTCGGGATATATGGATAAAGAAAGTGCTCTCGAGGCTTTCGCCGCTCTCAGCCAATCGACCCGGCTCGATGTGTTCCGCCTGCTCATCAAGGCTGGCGAAGCCGGCATGTCGGCCGGCGACATCGGTACTACTCTCGGAGTGCGCCAGAACACGATGTCGGCCAACCTGTCGATCCTGGCGCGCTCCGGCCTGATCCGGAACGAGCGGGAAGGCCGCAGCATTCGCTACTTCGCCGACATGAACGGCGTGCGGGGGCTGCTGGCGTTCCTGATGAAGGATTGCTGTGCCGGTCGCCCCGAGTTGTGCCAGCCCGTCATCGACGCAATCGCCTGCCCCCAGCCATAGGAAGACCGTCATGGCCGACACCTCACTTCCCGCCGCGGCAGGTCTGGGCACCTTCGAGCGCTGGCTTTCGGTCTGGGTGGCGCTGGCAATCGGCGCGGGACTTATGCTCGGCAACCTGTTTCCAGGCCTCTTCGGCGCGTTGGCCGCGCTGGAGATCGCCTCGGTCAACCTGCCTGTGGCGGTCCTGATCTGGGCAATGGTTTATCCGATGATGGTCGGCGTGGATTTCGGCTCGCTGAAGCGCGCGGGCGACAAGCCGAAGGGGCTCGTTGTGACGCTGGTGGTGAACTGGCTGATCAAACCCTTCACGATGGCAGCCCTGGGCGTGCTGTTCTTCAACTATGTCTTCGCCGGGCTGATCCCGCCGGACGACGCGCAAGCCTACCTGGCGGGCGTGATCCTGCTGGGGGCGGCGCCCTGCACGGCGATGGTGTTCGTCTGGTCGAACCTCACGCGCGGGGACGCGACCTATACGCTGGTGCAGGTCAGCGTGAACGACGTGATCATGGTCTTCGCCTTCGCGCCGATCGTCGCGTTCCTGCTGGGCGTGACGGACATCGTCGTGCCCTGGGACACGCTGCTGCTGTCGGTCGGCCTCTATGTCATGCTGCCGCTGCTGGCAGGATTCCTGACCCGCCGAAGCCTCGTCGCAAAAGTTGGCGAGGCCGGGGTAGAGTCCTTCAAAAGCCGCGTGCAGCCGTTCTCGATTATCGGGCTGCTGGTGACGGTCGTGCTGCTTTTCGGATTCCAGGGCGAGGTCATCCTCGACCGTCCGCTCGTCATCGCGCTGATCGCCGTGCCTTTGCTGATCCAGTCCTACGGCATCTTCTTCGCGGCTTATGGCGCAGCGCGGGCCTGGGGCATCCCGTTCAACGTCGCAGCCCCCTGCGCCCTGATCGGCACGTCCAACTTCTTCGAGCTGGCCGTGGCCGTCGCCATCAGCCTGTTTGGGCTCGGATCGGGTGCGGCGCTGGCAACGGTCGTCGGCGTTCTGGTCGAGGTGCCGGTGATGCTGTCCCTCGTCGCCTTCGCCAACAGGACGAAGCACTGGTTCCCCGCCGAGGAGGGCGCGTGATGAGCATCGTCATTCACCACAACCCGGACTGCGGCACCTCGCGCAACGTGCTGGCGATCATCGAGGCGTCGGGCGAGACGCCGGTGGTCATCGAGTATCTCGAGACGGGTTGGACGCGACCGCAGCTCCTAGCGCTGTTCGCGGCCGCCGGTCTGACGCCGCGCACGGCACTGCGGACAACACGGTCCCCGGCAGGGGAGCTGGGCCTGCTCGATCCGTCAGTCAGCGACGAGGCGATCCTGACCGCGATGCTGGAGCATCCGATCCTGGTCAATCGCCCCATCGTCTGCTCGCCCAAGGGCGTGCGCCTCTGCCGCCCCAGCGAGGCCGTGCTCGACCTGCTGGACAACCTGCCGCCGGGTCCCTTGGCGAACGAGGATGGAACGCCGCTCATCGACGCAGAAGGAAATCGCGTTGCCTGATACTCCGAACCTCGACGAGCGCCACTTCCAGCCGATCGATACGGATCGCTTGCTGTCGCCCGAGCGGGCGACACATGCGCCCCAGATCTTGCTGCTCTATGGCTCGCTGCGAGAGCGCTCGTTCAGCCGGCTGATGACCGAGGAAGCCGCCCGCATCCTGACAAGGTTCGGAGCCGAGACCCGGACCTATAGCCCCTCCGGCTTGCCCCTGCCGGATGATGCAGAGGCCGACCATTCGAAGGTGCAGGAACTGCGGGAATTGGTCGCCTGGTCCGAAGGCATGGTCTGGTGCTCGCCCGAGCGGCACGGCGCGATGACCGGCATCATGAAGACCCAGATCGACTGGATTCCGCTGTCCCTCGGCGGCGTGCGCCCGACCCAGGGCAAGACTCTGGCGGTCATGCAGGTCAGCGGTGGCTCGCAGAGCTTCAACGCGGTGAACCAGCTCCGCATCCTCGGCCGATGGATGCGCCTGCTGACCATTCCGAACCAGTCCTCCACCCCGAAGGCCTTCCTGGAGTTCGACGAGGCAGGGCGCATGAAGCCGTCGCCGTTCTACGACCGCGTGGTCGACGTCATGGAAGAGCTGATGAAGTTCACGATCCTCACCCGCGACAACAAGGCCTACCTGCTGGACCGCTACAGCGAGCGGAAAGAGAGCGCCGCCGACCTGTCGAAGCGCGTGAACCAGAAGGCGAGTTGATCGACCGTCAGACGCAACCGCGTCCGTGATGCCGGAGGCGGCCAAAGGCACTGGCCGCCTCGACGGCGGCCAGTGTGAGAGCACTGCGCTCAGTCGCGCCAGGCGCTCTCGTTCTTCTGTTCGTAGTCGCTGAACGCCTTCTTCAGCCCGCCCAGCACTTCGGCGGCCGTCTCGAACATCGCCTCCAACTGCGGCTCATCGACCTTGTCGATGTCTGCGCGCAGGTGATCCATCATCTCCTGTAGACGGGTCTGCATCTGCTGGGTGTGGTGACGCGGATTTCGATCTGCTTCGCTGGCCATGCAGGTTCTCCTGTCGATATGTTCGGTTGCACCCCGCCGATCTCGCCAAGCGGGTTGCACGAGGAACCACCCTCGCTGTAATCGGTTCCCGATATCGGGTTTCGATTGCGAGGTGAGCATGGGACGAGCCGAAGATGGAACACCAGGAATTGCTTTCGGGCTTCATCCGGCTGCACGTGCTGCATCATGCCGCCGAGGGCGACCTCTATGGGAACTGGATGATCGAGGAGCTGGCACATCACGGCTACAGGATCAGTCCCGGAACGCTTTACCCGATGCTGCATGCGATGGAGCGCAAGGGTTACCTGACCTCCCGCGTCGAGCGGGCGGGCCGCTCGCAACGGCGCATCTACCGAGCCACGCCCTACGGAATGGAGGCGCTGACGATGGCGCGGGAGAAGATCAGGGAGCTGTTTCATGAGGTCGCACCCGAAGACCGAGGCGCCTGACGCCACGGCCCCGCGCGGCTCGGCCGGAGAGGTCTTTCGCGCCTTCCTGAAGCTCGGGTTGACCTCTTTCGGGGGGCCGGTCGCGCATCTCGGCTATTTCCGCGACGAGCTGGTCCTTCGGCGCAAGTGGATCGACGAGGCAGGCTATGCCGATCTGATCGCGCTCTGTCAGTTCCTCCCCGGTCCGGCCAGCAGCCAGGTTGGGTTTGCGCTCGGGCTGCTTCGCGGCGGCCCGCTCGGGGCGGCCGCGGCATGGGCGGCATTCACCTTGCCGTCCGCCCTGCTTCTGGTGCTGTTCGCCTTCGGTGCATCCGCGTTCGACGGCCTGGTCGGGTCGGGCTTCCTGCACGGCCTCAAGATCGTCGCGGTCGCCGTCGTCGCGCAAGCCGTGTGGGGCATGGCCAGAACGCTCGCCCCGGATCGACAACGGGCCGCCATCGCCCTCGCCGCCGTATTGATCGTGGTCTTCGCCGGCGGCTCCGTCGGGCAGATCGCGGCAATCGTCATGGGCGGCATCGCTGGTGTCTGGCTCTGCCGCGACGTCGCAGCACCGGATACGAACCACCTGTCGTTCGCGGTGCCGAAGCGCGTCGGAGCCGCGGCGCTCGGGCTCTTCTTCGTCCTGCTGTTGCTTCTGCCAGTCCTGTCGGGGGCTCTGTCATCGCAAGGGATCGAGCTGCTGGACGCCTTCTACCGTGCAGGCGCGCTGGTGTTCGGTGGCGGCCATGTCGTCCTACCGCTGCTCGAGGCGGAGGTGGTCCGGCCCGGTTGGGTAAGTGAGGACGCGTTCCTCGCCGGGTATGGCGCGGCACAGGCCGTTCCGGGGCCGCTATTCACCTTCGCCGCCTATCTTGGTGCGGCCATGGAGCCGGAGCCGAATGGCGCGCTCGGCGCGGTGATCGGGCTCATCGGAATCTTTCTACCCGGTTTCCTGCTGCTGATCGGCGTGCTCCCATTCTGGGATGCGTTTCGGACCCGGCCCCGCGCACAAGCCGCGATGCGCGGCGCGAACGCGGCGGTGGTCGGCATCCTCGGCGCGGCTCTTTACGATCCGGTCTGGACGAGCGCGATCTTCACCTCGCGCGACTTCGCCCTCGCCTTGGTAGGTTTCGTTCTGCTGACCGTCTGGAAAACGCCGCCATGGATCGTCGTGTGCCTGCTCGCGGCGGGAGGGACAGCGCTGGCGATGCTTTAGACGTGAGGGAATGGCCCGGGATGATACACGGGATTCGCGGCTACGCACTATGGACGGTGATCGCCGCTGCCACCGTGCCCTGTCTATGCTTCCGATACCGCAACTCGCTACGGACGGCGGGCGCCGCGCCGCACCGCACCCGCTATGCCGAAGGCCGAGCCTTTCATTGGCCTTTCTCATTTGACCGCAAGCGGGCCGTTGTCACTAAGCTGAACGGCGTAGCGCCCGCACTGCGGCCGTCCGTCCGCCTTCCGCCGCCGTGCCCGCCACCAAAGCCCAGAATGGATCGAAGAAAACGGTGGCTCCCGCAGTCGCGGCGATTACGGGATAGCAGGACGGCTTGCAGTCGAAGAGCCTTTTGCTCACGGCGAGCTCGCACGATGCCACCAGAAGCAGCGCGCCAAGTCCGGCTGCGGGAATTGCTGCAAGCACTGCCAGCCCAGCACCGTCGGGCACCAAGGCTACCGCCAGCAGCGCTACGCCCAGAATGAGGGGAGCCCCGCCGCTCCGGGCGCCAAAGCGGTGATGGGCGGCAACACCGCCGGCACCGTGGCACATCGGCAGGGCGCCGAAGGGCGCGAGCAGCAGATTGCCCAGACCTGACGAGATCGACAGCCGACGCGGTGTGACATGGCGCGCCGCCTCGTCGAAGTAATCGCCGGCGATGAGGGCCGTGAGGATGATTGCGTTCGTCAATGTCAGGGCGAGCTGCGGCAGGACGAAGACGGTAACGCCCTGTTGCATCTCCTCCCAAGACGGCAGGCCCACCAGCGTCGGCGTGGCCAAGGTGGTCTCGGCGAGTGGAAGCGGCTCCAGATCGAAGGCCCTGCCGGCCAGCAGAGCGGCAGCCACGGCGATCGCGGCGGCTGGAAGTCGTGTGCGGAGCAGGACCGCGATCAACAGGACGAGAGCTATGCCGAGCACAGGCGCCGTCGCCACGAGTTCGAACGCCACCAAGGATAGCGTGATGCCCAAGCCGAGTTGCAATCCCGCCAGAACCGATTGCGGCACGAGGCGGCCGATCCTGTCGATCAATCCAGTGCTGCCAAGGATCAGAAGGATCGCGCCGATCATCATACCGCTTGCGGCGAGACTCTCCGGCGACACTTCCGCCGTCAGCAGAACCGCCGCGACCGCTTTCATGGGCTGCACCGGGATCGGCAGGCGATACCAGAAGGCCGTGGCGATGTAGGAGAGAGCGAAGCCGAGGACGACCGGCATCGGAGCAAGGCCGACCACAGCGATTGTGCCGAGCATCAGGGGCAGGAGTGTGCCCAGATCGCCAAGAGCGCCGCTTGCCTCCCGTAGATCGAACCTGAACCGCGCGCCGCGCATCGAACCTGCCCCCCTTCAATCTTCGCGCCAAAGTAAAGGAACGCGGGTCGAGTGTCGAATGGACGCCGCTCCAGAGACGGCGCTACGTCGCTACCACGAGGACAGTCACTATTGGCGAAGCGGCCTTTCGCCGCGGATGACACCGGCGGCGGGAACCCTTTTTTACGGTCGATTTCGGCCGCGCGTTGCATCGAAAGATGCCTCAACGCCCTCCCCACACGCGACGAAAGCATTTTTGGCCATCCAGTTGGCCCGGACCGCATGCTTGAGACCATAAGGCATGTGCATCATGGCAAAACCGAAAGCGTTAGGCGCTCGGTCAACAGGCGGTGAATGTCGGCGGCGGCATACAACCCTCCCCGAAGTAGCCGCGCGTCGTGTAGATCAGCCTTGAAGCTCAAGTCGCTGTAGCCATTACATTGGTCGCAAGGACGATTCGAAGGAGACCGGCCATGCCGACCGACGCCCCGCTGCTTCAGCCCACGCGGCTGCTCGACTTCACCGCTGGTCCCGTTCAGAATCTGATCGACCGGCGAGGCTGGCCTGATCTCGGCGAGCACGAGCGGATCGGCGCGGCCTACGACTTCGTCCGAAACGGGATCCGCTTCGGCTACAACCGGCGGGACGAAATACCGGCCTCCGAGGTGCTGTCCGATGGCTACGGCCAGTGCAACACCAAGGCTACGCTGCTTATGGCACTTCTACGCGGGCTCGGCGTACCTTGCCGGCTGCACGGCTTCACGATCCACAAGGCACTCCAACGAGGTATCGTGCCCGAGGTGGTGTATTCTATCGCGCCGAGCGAGATCCTGCACTCATGGGTCGAAGTCCGGGTGAACGGCAGATGGGTGAACCTTGAGGGCTTCATCCTTGACGCAGCGTACCTTCGCGGGCTTCAGGGCGCATTTCCCGATCGCGAGAGTCTCTGCGGATACGGCGTGGGCACAGAGACCCTTGCCGCGCCGCCCGTCGCCTGGCGGGGTGGCGACACCTACATCCAGAAGACCGGGATTTCACGCGACCTTGGAACGTTCGGCACGCCGGATGACTTCTATCGTCAACACCGGCAAGAGTTCGGCCACCTGCGCGGCTGGCTCTACGGGCGCGTCATTC
>NZ_JBELKF010000089.1:0-13668 GCF_042089775.1 Palleronia sp. | reverse complement strand
CATCCGCGACACGATGCTGGGAGGCGGTCGAGCGGCGGTTCGGAACCTGCAGGGCGGACAATGGCTCGCCGTTCGTGAAGGCGCCGAAGCGCGACTATGTCCATGTGACGCCACACCCGGATACCGCCACGGTCGAATTGATCGCCGGGTGGTTCGAGGACTACAACGACAATCCCGCACTCAGGGCTGAAGATGCGCTCCTCACGGCTGCAAAAGATGCTCGGGGCTTAGGCTTTACCGGGACGCCGCTCCCCGCTTCGATGTAACGAAAGCCCAAGTCAGATCCTGTCGGAGGACTGGGGAGCAGTCGAATCTGCAGCGCTGTGTTAGGGCTTCGCTACGGCTCGCTGCGTAGGCCTCCGGCATGGCGGACGCGCAGCGGATTATAACAAGGCGTCGATTCCTATTCCATGCACTTTAAGCTATTGCCGCGAAGAAATTTATTTGGCGCACAAGTCAGCATGTTTTGGCTCTGGCGCCATCTTGATCTTGACCAAAACCCCGTCATTATTCCAGGTCATAAATTTGCGGCTTTCGCCGTTGAATAATGGGACACCGGGGATGGCATACGGAGCGTGTAAATACTGTTCTGGCTCTGGACCCGCCTCAAGCGGTTCTGCCTGCGCATGCCAGCTACATCGCACGTCCTGCTGAAGCATTTCGGTCTGCTCCCGGCCCCAATCAGCAATCCACCGTCGGTGCAGCCCGCGAACTTCTTTTTGCCCTTCTGCTTTGGGTGGAGTGTCTTGCTCCATCGAGGGCGAACGTTGCAGGGGGGCTGAACGCGGGCCTACGCTACGACGAACATAGAGTCGGCTTTCGACTGAACGCCCGCTTGAGTTGCGAAATGCACGGCGAAACTAAATTGCATCTCGAGCGCTGAGGATAAGTCAGCATTGTTTTTGTGATAGCCTCGGTCCAACACGCCATTGCCCTGGAAATCGATAACAACCGAGCTTGCTCTTCATACCTCTTCGCGAACTGGCTTGCCCGGCGCGGTCCGATGGATCAACGGCGCTTCAGCTGTCGCGAAAGCTTCGGTGGCTTCAGTAAGTTGGGAGCGGTGGGGGGACTTGATGCAGACGGGGTCGGTCGCCGCCGGGTCGCCCACGATCGCCATTGCCTGGCACCGGCAGCCGCCGAAATCCACCGTCTTGCGGGAGCAGGATCGGCAGGGTTCCTGCATCCAGCCGGTTCCACGGTAGGCGTTGAAGTCCTTACCGTAGTGCCAAGCGTGCGATAGCGGCACGTCGCGCACGTTGGCGAATTCAAGATGCGGGATGGACGAGGCCGCGTGGCAGGGCATGATCCGTCCGTCTGGCGCGATCACCAGTCCGGTCGAGCCCCAGCCACCCATGCAGCGCTTGGGATAGCTGGAATGGTAATCGGCCGGGACGTAGTCGATCACCATGCGCCCCGTCAGCTCTGTCCGTGCGGCGGCAACGATCCGGTCAGCTTCGCGTGCCTGCTCCAGCGTCGGCATCATCGCCTCCCGGTTCTTCAGTGCCCAGCCGTGAAATTGAACGGTCGCAATCTCAACCCGGCGCGCCCCGAGTTCTTCAGCCAGTTTGATCGCCCGGGGAAGCTGATGAAGGTTCCGGCGGTGCAAAACGACGTTGACGGTCATGGGGAAGCCGATCTTCCTGATCCACTCTGCCACCTGCATCTTGCGGTCAAACCCGCCCCTGTAGCCACCAATCCTGTCGGCCATCTCGGCATCGGTGCCCTGAAGCGAGAGCTGAATATGATCGAGCCCGGCCTCGTCGAGCTCGTGGAGCCGCTGCTCGGTGAGGCCGATGCCGCTGGTGATCAGGTTCGTGTAAAGTCCCGCCGCGCACGCCGCGGCAGTCAGCTGGGTCAGGTCCCGGCGTGAGGCGGGCTCGCCGCCCGAAAGGTGCAGTTGCAGGACACCCAGCTTCGCAGCCTGAACGAACACCTTCTCCCACTCGGCTGTCGACAGCTCCTTCGCCTGCAATGCCAGGTCGATCGGGTTTGAGCAGTACGGACAGGAGAGCGGGCACCTATGGGTCAACTCTGCCAGCATCGCGATCGGCGGGGAGATCTTGCTCTTCTCGTGGGACATCACTTCAACTCCAGGAAGCGCCGGTCTTGCAGGGCCTTCAGGAAACCTGCGGAATCGGCTGCGATCTCCTCGGGAGGAGCGGAGTACCGTCCGGCAAGATCATCGACGATTTGCCCAAAGCTGCGATCGCCGTCGATCGCGGATAGCACGGCGTGCGCCACCGGGTCGAGCGTCACCGCCCGCTCGGGCGCCAGCAGGACCCACTGGTCTCGTACGTCGTCGCGACGGATACGCACGCCGCGGGGCAAGTAAGGGATGGCCGCGCGCTCCATCAAGCGGCTTCCGCGTCGGCAAGCCCCGTTCCGGGCTGCCACGCGCCGGGAGGAATGCGGCCAGGCTCGACATAGGCTGCGTGCAGCGCGTCGAGTTGCGACCATAGAACGTCAGTCTTGAAGATCAGCGCATTGGCCGCGGCGTCTTGCTTCTCGACGGTGTCGGCGTGGTCGAGCACCCAGTCGAGGCCGAACGCGACGTCTTTCGGAGCCTCTTTAAGCCGGTTCACGAAGTACGAAAGGGAGGAGTCGTCCGCGAATTCGTAGTTCTTCAGCAGACCCGCAATTCGATCTTCGTGGATCTTCGGCGCAAACAACTCCGTCAAACTCGCTGCGACGGCTTCCAGTAGCGTCCTGTCCCGGACGAACCGCACGTAGGCGTCCACGGCGAAGCGGGTGGCTGGCAGCACCCCCTTGGTCGAAGCCACGTAATCTGGATCGAGTCCCACCGCTTCGGCCAGACGCAGCCAGCGCCGGATGCCGCCCTCGTTCGTTTCCGTTCCGTCGTGATCTTCGATGCGGCTCCGCCATTTGCGGCGGAGGGCCGCGTCCTCGACGCGAGACATGAACGCGGCGTCCTTCATGGGGATCGAATGCTGATAGTAGTACCGGTTGATGACCCAGGCGCGCACCTGATCCGGTGTGCAACCGCCTCCGTGCAGGAGCGCGTGGAACGGATGCTTGTCGTGGTAGCGCTCGGCCCCGATCTGACGGAGCCGCGCCTCGAATTCCTGCCGAGTTTGCGTCATAGCTCGATCTCCATGCCGTCCTGCCCGATGATCCACCCCGCGGCTTCGGCCGCCTCGCGTTCGTCGGACCCAGGGCGCAGGACGGGATTGGTGTTGTTCATGTGGACAAAGACCTTGCGCCCCACGTCGAGGCCCTCAAAGGCGGCGATGGACCCGTCGGGCTCGCTCATCGACATGTGGCCCATACGGGCGCCTGTCTTTTCGCCCAGGCCCTCGCGGATCATCTCGTCGTCGCGCCAAAGCGTACCGTCGAAGAACACCGCCGCCGCACCCTCGATCCGGTCCCGCAATGCATCAGTGACGCGGGCGCAGCCGGGGATGTAATAAGCGCGCGCTGTTCCGGCGGTCAGTTCCACGCCGACTGTCTGCTCTCCCATCATCTCGGTCTCGACGGTCTCGCCCTCCATGTAGAGAGGGACCTTGCCCGGGACGGCAAAGATCGTCGCGGTCAGGCCCGGTACCAGCGCGAACGGGGTATCAAGCGCGATGCGCTGCCGCGCCACAACGCCTTCGCGCAGCGCGTCGAAGATGGGATTCGCGGCCAGAACATCGTGAATGCCGTCCGTCGCGAAAAGCGTATATCGCTGGGTCTCGCGCAGGGTGAGCAGACCGGCGACATGGTCGATGTCGCCGTTGGTCACAAGCACTGCGCGGACAGGCGATTCTCGCAGCCCCGTCGGATGGAGCGGAGGCGAATTTGCAAACTGCTGACGAATGTCAGGAGAGGCGTTCAAAATCGCCCAATCCGCGCCGTTCGCCGTTACAGCGAGCGACGATTGCGACTGTGCAGGCACGTCGCCCGCCCGGGCCAGCCTGCAGTTCTGGCAGCCGCAATTCCACTGGGGAAGACCACCACCGGCAGCCGCCCCCAGGATGAGCGCGCGGAACGACATGTCAGAGCCGCGCGCCGCCCCGATTAGAATAGTACGGGACCTTCCTCACCATCGGGTCCATACATGTTGATTTCCATGCCGCACTCGATCTCGCGGATGATGGGTTTGTTCCAAGCCATGAGTTCTCCTCCACACAAAGCCGTTCAGGCACCGAGATATCCGATGCATCGACATCTCCCGGTGTTCCTCACGATAGAAGCCTCGGGTGTCACATGGCAATCGTTTGTTTTCGTGGGAAATCAAAGGCAATTTGAGCGGCGGTGTCAGTCCGCTGCCTTTGCTCGTCTGTCGTCGGAGCTTGTGGAGCGCGTGCCAAGCGGTGTTCGTGCGTCACGGAACGATCCCTGCAAGCGCGGCGAGTTCGCCGCGACCGCCACGCGAGGTCGTGTTTCCAATCGCGTGATGACAACCGCCTCCGACAGGCCTGGGGCGGTTCAGGCGGACATGCCCAGGCGGAAGCAGGTCAGACGGGCAAGGGGTGGATCATGGCGCGGGGGCGTCCGGCCTCTTCCCAGAGGAAGGCCAGCGTGATCGGGAGGCGGAAGCGGCGAGGACCGGCGGCGCCGGGATTCATCCACAGGGTGCCGCCGTTTATATCGATGCCGGGCGTGTGGGAGTGACCCGAGATCACGACGTCCCAACCCTCGGCTCTCGGATCGGCCTGCAGAGCCTTACGGTCGTGGATCATGTGGATCCGCAAGCCTCCTGACGTGAGGCTTGCCGTTTCGGGCAGCGCCTCTGCCCAGTCGCCGCGATCGATATTGCCGCGGATCGCCGTAACCGGGGCGATGCGCGCCAGTGCATCGAGATGGCCGGGATTGCCGATATCGCCCGCGTGCAGGATGCGGTCGACGCCTTCGAGAGCCTCCAGCGCCTCGGGGCGGAGCAGACCGTGGGTGTCCGAGATGACGCCGATGCGTGTTGTAGGGGCTGGCTGTCCGAATGGTTGCACTCAGAGAATCGCTGGGCGGTGCCGGTCGCACCGCGCCTCGGCCCCGCCGGCCAGCATCATGCCGAGGTCAGTCACCACACCATCACCAGCTTCACGGCCTCGATCTTGAGCGCGCGGCTGAACTTCCGTCTGGTCACATCCAACCCAAGTTCCATGGTCACAATCCTATCTTCGTATCCGTGTAACCGGCAACAGCTCAATCAGCGCATTCGCAACGGAGCGCCTTCAAGGAACTCGACCTGCCGCCTTGTGGTCAAGTGGATCAGGGCGGAACGAGGCATCAGGTGAAGAAGCACCCTATGCGTTGGACATGCAAAAGTCAGCTGGGGCGCTGCACGAGATGACCAGTCTCGCATTTGGGAGATCGTTGCCTTCGACCTGACGAGCTGCCAATTCTGGTGGGGTCGAGGCCCATCGATCGAGCAATCGCCGTTGAAGCACCTCTACGGGCACGTCGAGAAAGACGCTGCTGTCGAAATATGCGCGTAGCTCTCGCCAACCCGTTCGGTCGAGAAGCAGATAGTTGCCCTCGACGATAATGATCCTGGTTTCGGGGCCGATTATTCTAGCCCCGGCCCGCGCGATATCGATGGACCTATCGAAGACCGGCACCGCGACGGGATTCCGGCTTTTATCAGCGAGTCGCGACAGCGCTGTCTGAAAGCCGGCGATGTCGAACGTTTCGGGCGCTCCTTTTCGGAACAACAGGCCGCGTGGTTCGAGATAGAGATTGTCGTAGTGGAACCCGTCCATTGGCAGGATTGCCGCTCGGGCGGGTTCTTCCGTGTTCAGCCGCGCGACGATCCGATCCGCGAGCGTGCTCTTGCCCGATCCCGGCGCACCGGCGATGGCTACTAAGCACCGCCGGTTGTCCGCGTCTAACCCTTCCAGCCGGCGCAGAAGCGCCTCGAATTCGATGCTCTCGGTCACGTCTCTGCCTCCACGTGGACGCCTGATCGGGCGCACGAAGGGCGGCATGAACACCAAGGCGCACTCATGTGGGGCGCGGTGTCCCGCGGGCTCGCCCCTCTCGACCGGTTGGCGGAGGCACTCCGCCTCAGGCGTCCGGACGTTCGCTCGCCACTGCCGGCGGGACCGGTGCCACCCGAAATCAAGCCGGTCCGTCGCGCGCTCGACACCCTGTTCAAGCGGCTCGAGAAATCCCGCAAGACCGAATGGGACTTCACCGCCTTTGCCGCGGACGAATTTAAGACGCCGTTGCCGGTATCCGGATCCAGGCGCAGATCGGGCGGATGGCCCATGACGCACCGACGCGCGAGGAGGCTTTGCGCGAAATCGAAACTCCCGTCGAGCGCACCGACCGGCTGGTCCGGCAGCTTCTGGAACTAGCGGCAGTCGAGACGGCCGACGATCCTGGCGCACTTACAAGCCTCTCGCAGGTCCTGCAGGACGTCCTGATCGAGCTCGAGCCTCTGGCCCGGCGACGCGGCGTGAGCCTTGGCCAACCCGATGTACCGGACGCTGCCCTGCCTCTCTGCCGCTTCCTGCTCCATTCAGCCCTGCGGAACGTGATCGAGAACACGATCCTTGCCAACCCCGATGGCAGTACGCTTGGGATGGCAGCGCACTGCGCGGAGCAAGAGTGCCATCTGACGGTGACTGACGCAGGACCCGGCATTCCGGATGACACCCGGGCACGGGCGACGGATCGCTTCGTCAGGGGACGCGGCGCTTCGATCGTGGGCAGCGGGTTGGGCCTGTCGATCGTCGCCGCCGCGATGGAGCGGCCTGGCGGGACGGTAGACATTCCGCCGCCCGAGAACAGACAGAGCGTCATCCTGCATCTTTGAAGCCATCCGTCGGTGGACTGGCCCGAGTGATCGATCCGATCCGCTCTGCGACGGTAGGAGCCGCAGGGCCGTAACCTGTCCGGGCGTAAACGCGTCCGGTGACATCTTTGGGTAGAGAACCACACGGGTGCTCATCGGCACCTGCTCGTAGTGACGCATGATGTGCTTGTTCGTCAGACCGGCGCATCCATTCGACACTGCCCGCCCGATCGTTTCCGGATCATTAGTACCATGGATCCGCAGGAAGGTATCGCCGCGCCCCTCCTGGAAGAGATACAGCGCACGTGCTCTCAGCGGATTGTCAGGTTTCCCCTCCAGACCATCCGCGTGTTTGGAGTAATTTTCCGGCTCATGTTCGATCATTCCCGGCGTGGGCGTCCATGACCGCCATCCCGTCTTGGCACCGACATAGAACTCACCGGCCTCCGTGGCTAAACCAGGCCGATGACCCAAGGACCTCTGATACATGATGGCGCTGCCCGTCGCCTCGAATGAGCCACCGTCATCCTCGGGTTGTTGTCATCGTAGCGGCGGACCCACGCTCTGGAAACGGCCTGGACGCATCCATGGCCGGCCGATCCGCGCGATCGGCCGCCCCTGTGACGTCCGGGGCCAGCGCTTCCATTGCCTCGTGGTGAGACAGGAAGACCCTTCCGGTCAGGTGTTCCAGGAACGACGACCTCGGCAATCGGTCCATCACCGGACCCTTCACCTCCGAGAGATGCAGGTCGACGCCCTGGTCAGCGAGGCGATGAGTCACCAGTTCCAAACTCTCCAGGGCACTGGCGTCGATGCCGTTCACCGCAGCGCAATTCAGCACGAGGTGCCGCAGGCGGGGCCGCTCCGCCACCGAGCGCTGGATTACGTTCTCAATGGCACGGGCATTGCCGAACCAGAGGCTTTCGTCGATCCTGAGCGACATGACGTCCTCCGACCGAAGCACGTCGTGCCGCAGGATGTTGCGGTAGTGCCGGGTGCCGGGCACCTGCCCGATCTCGGCGATATGGGGCCGCGAGCTGCGCCACAGATGCAGAAGAAGCGACAGTGCGACGCCAGTGATGATGCCGGCCTCGACCCCCGCGGCCAGCGTGATGACGATCGTGCCGGCCATCGCCGCGAAATCGAACCGCGAGTAGCGCCAGGTGCGGCGCAGCGCGCCCAGATCGACAAGGCTCAGGACAGCGACGATGATCGTCGCCGCCAGCACGGCAAGTGGCAGGTGAAAGATCAGCGGCGTGAGAAACAGCGACGCCAGCGCGATACCGACGGCCGTGTAGGCACCGGCGGCCGGCGTCTCGGCACCGGCGTCAAAGTTCACGACCGAGCGGGCGAAGCCACCGGTGACGGGGTAGCCGCCCGAGAACGCCGCCGCCAGGTTCGACATGCCGAGACCGATCATCTCCTGGTCGGGGCGGATCGACTGCCGCCGCTTGGCCGCGAGTGTCTGGGCGATCGAGACGGACTCGGCAAAGCCGATGATAGAGATGAGGAAGGCGGCCGGCAGGAGCGTGCTCCAGAGCGCGGGATCGAGCGGCGGCATCGAAAGAGGCGGGAGCCCCTGCGGCACGTCACCCACCACCGCCACGCCCTGCGCTTCGAGATCGAACGCGACGACCGCCAGGATCGAGACCACGACCGCGAGCACGGGACCGGTGCGGCCCAGGAGCGTCGCCGCGCCGGACGGCAGGCCGAGGCGCTCGAGCGTCGGCTTCAGCTTCGACCGCGACCAGAACAGAAAGGCGGTCGCCGCGCCGCCAGTTACGAGCGTCGGAAGGTTCGTCTCCGGCAAGGCTGGAAGGAGCGACCTGCCCAACTCGATCAGCGTGTGACCACCAGCCTCGACCCCGAGGATGTGCTTCAACTGGCTGGCGGCGATCAGCAGGCCCGAAGCGGTGATGAAGCCGGAGATGACCGGGTGGGACAACAGGTTCGCCACGAAACCCAGGCGGAAGATCCCCATGGCGAAGAGGATCAGGCCCGATAGCAGCGCCAGGGTAATCGCAGCGGCGATGTATTCCGCGCTTCCGGGCGTCGCCACGGCGCCGGCAGCCGTCGCGGTCAGCAGCGAGACCACGGCCACCGGGCCGACGGCGAGGGTGCGGCCGGTGCCGAAAATCGCATAGGCGAGCAGCGGCAGGATGGAGGTGTAAAGCCCGACGACGGGCGGCAGGCCGGCCAGCATCGCATAGGCCAGTGATTGCGGGATCAGCATGATCGTCACGATCAATGCCGCCATCCCGTCGCTCAGCAGCGCCTGCCGGTCGTAGCGGCGCCCCCAGTCGAGGACGGGAAGGTATCCAGCCAGCCTGCCCATGATCAGCTCTCGACCGGAAGGCCGGCGGATCGCCACCCGCCAAGGCCGCTCTCAATGAGGTCGGCCTCGTAGCCCATCCGCTGCAACGTATCCGCCGCCAGCGCGGCGCGGCCGCCCGAGGCGCAGAGGACGTGGACACGGCCGGAGCTTTGGGTCTCGGTAAGTCGCGCTTCGGCGGTCTGTGCCGTCGCATCCGCCCGCGTCTCGAGGATACCGCGCGGGATGTGCAGCGCGCCCGCGATGCGGCCGTCCTTCTCCAGCTCGGCCGGCTCGCGCACATCAAGGATCAGGTCGCCCTTGCGCGCCGCGTCCTCTGCCTCTTGCGGAGAGACGGCGCCCACGCGACTGCGGGCATCGGCGACGAGGTCCTTCATGGTCATGGTCATAGTTTCTCTCCTTCAGAAGCGGTTGAAGGGCAGTTTCAGGTAGGCGCGGCCATCTTCCTCAGCCGGCGGCAGACGGCCACCGCGCAGGTTGACCTGGAGCGCGGCGAGGATGCGGTCGGGCAGTGGCAGGGTCGCATCCCGATCGTCCCGGCGCTTGATCCAGTCCTCGCGTCGCGTGCCATCCTTCACGTGCTGGTTCCGGGCCTTGTGCTCGGCCACAGTGGCCTCCCACATCGGCTCGTTACGCCCCTCTGCGCCGTAATCGTGGCCCACGAAGAGGCGTGTCTCGGCGGGCAGCGCGAGGATGTCCTGGATCGAGTCCCAGAGCTGCGCCGTGTTCCCGCCGGGGAAGTCGGCGCGCGACGTGCCGACGTCGGGCTGCATCAGCGTGTCGTGGGTGAACGCCGCATCGCCACAGACATAGGTGATCGAGCCCAGCGTGTGGCCAGGCGACAGCATCACACGCACATCCAGCTCGCCGATCCGGAACGTCTCGCCTTCCTTGAACAGCCGGTCGAAGTCCCGCTGCGGGTCGAAGACGCCAGGCATGTTGTAGATCTCTTCCCAGAGAGCCGCGATCTCGTGGACCTTGTCGCCGATCGCGTTCGGCGCACCCGTCCGCTCCTTCAGATGCGCCGAAGCCATGACATGGTCGGCATGGGGGTGGGTGTCGAGCACCCATTCGACGGTCAGGCCGTTCTCACGCACGAGGTCCAGCACCTGGTCGATGCTCTCGGTCGAGAAGCGGTAATGCTGCGGGTCGAAGTTCCAGACGACGTCGATCAGCGCGGCCTTCTTCGTGGCCGGGTCGGCGCAGATATACTGGATGGAGCCGGTGTCGCCCTCGTAGATGCCCCAGACGTCGGGGCTTCCGGTCCCGCGCGAGGGCGAGTGACGCACAACCCGTTGTTGCAGCTTCGAGTTGCTCATGGTGTTGCTCCTTTCGGTGCGAAGATGGCGAGAGATTTGCCGCGGGCGCCAAGCCAGAGCCCGGCAAGCATCGCGGGCAGGAAAACCAGTGTGCCGGGGGCGAGCAGCGGCAGGGCCGTCCACGCCGGACCAGGGCAGAAGCCACCGATTCCCCACCCGGTGCCGAAGAGTGCCGCGCCCCCGATCAGCGGCCGGTCGATCCGGGTGCTGGTCGGGACATCGAATGTGGCCTCGAGCGCCGGAGCACTCCGCCGCCAGACAAGCCGATAGCCGATGAAGGCGCTCACCGTCGCGCCGCCCATGACGAAGGCAAGGCTGGGGTCCCACGTGCCCGCGAGGTCGAGGAAGTTCAGGACCTTTGCCGGGTTCGACATGCCCGAAATCATGAGGCCCAGGCCGAAGACGAGGCCGCTGAGGAAACCAAAAGCGATGCGCGTCATCATGCACCACCCAGTACATGGCGCAGCACGAAGACCGTGGCGAAACCGGCGGTTATGAAGGTCACAACCGCGGCGAGCGAGCGACGGGACAGCCGTGCGAGGCCACAGACGCCGTGCCCTGACGTGCAGCCCGAGCCGAGTGAAGTGCCGAGGCCCACGAGCAGCCCGGCCACGGCCATGCCGAAAAGGTTCGTGGGCACGCTCTGGGTAACCGTGCCGCCGACCAGCATGAGCGCCAGCGGCGCCGCCACCAGGCCCAGCAGGAAGGCCAGCCGCCAGTCCCTGTCGCGTGGGGTCCCGGGCGTCGGGAAAACCGTGCCAAGGAACCCCTTCGTGATCCCCGAGATCCCCGCGATCCGTCCAAACAGGCCCATCACCATCACCGCGCTGAGACCGATCAGGACCCCGCCGCCAAGCGAGGCCCAGGGCGTGAAAGCGGTTTGTAGCTCCATCTCCATTCTGCGTCTCCGTTCTACAGCCACACGCTTGCGTCAGCCGGGCTTGGCGGCTAAATATGATCAATAGCTAAATCAGTCAAGGCTAATATAATGAATCTTGATGCAGACAAGTCCGTCGCCGCCCTCCAGGAGCGGGCCGACTACGTGGCCGGCCGGCTAGCGCTTGTCGCGAACTCAAAGCGGCTGCTGATCCTGTGCGAGCTCGTGAAGGGCGAGCGATCGGTCGGCTCGCTTCAGGCCGCCGTCGGGCTCAGCCAGTCGGCCCTGAGCCAGCATCTCGCCAGGTTGCGCGAGGCCGGCATGGTCGACACACGCCGGGAGAGCCAGACGATCTACTACCGGATCAGCGACCCTGAGCTCGAAGTCCTGATGGCGGCGCTTTATGAAGCATTCTGCAAGGACATCTGACGCCGCTTCTCAGGATGTCTTTCAGCGGGAGGAGCCCCAAGCGCCCGCGGAGCGGTTACCGCTGATGCAACGATGGAACTGAGCGCCGGCATCGCCATTGCAGATTGGAGGAGGGCGGAGTCGTCAGACCGTTCTGGAGCCTGTCCGCGGCCGGCTTTGCCGCAACCGCCATCGCCTTCGGGCCCGGACGCATGGGATTTGGCCTGTTTGTCCCGGAGTTCAGGTCGGCGTTCTCCATGTCGACCTCGACCGTCGGCTTCGTCTCCAGTCTCGGCTTCCTTGGCTTCTTCATCGGGCTTCTGATCGCGCCGGTTCTCCTTGCCCGACAGGGGCCGGAATCGCCGGTGCTGGTCGGGCTGGCTGCCGCCACGGTCGGAATGGAAGTCGTGGCGTTCGCGCCGAACGTGCCCGTCGTCGCGATCGGAGTGTTCCTTGCGGCATCGAGTGCCGGTCTCGCCTGGACACCGTTCAACGACGCCATACACCGCAAAGTCGAAGACGATGACCGGCCGGCCGCGCTATCCGGCGTCAGTACCGGCACGAGCGTCGGGATCGTGCTGGCCGGGCTCGCGGCGCTCGTTATGGTCACCGGCGGCTTGTCCTGGAGAATTTGCTGGGCGTTCTTCGCGGCCGCAAGCGCCTGTGCCTTCCTTGGCAACTGGATCGCCTTGAGGCGCGTCGAGAAAGAACCCGACGGCAATCAGGAGACGAAGTGGAGGGATCTGGCCGACACCGCAGCAATCCCACTCTATGCGATTGGCTTTGCCTATGGCACGAACTCGGCGATCTACATCTCCTTCGCCGCCGATCACTTGGTCGAGGCCGGCGGTGTGCCGGGCGTTCTGGTCGGCGCCACACCCGCGCTCGTCTACATCTTCTACGGTCTGTTCGGCCTCGCCGGTCTTTTGACCGGACGCATCAAGGACATGATGGGCCTGCCGATGCTGCTGCGTCTTCTCATGCTGGCTGGCGCCCTGTCCCTCGCTCTTGTCGCAGTCGCACCAGGCACATGGACAGGATTGATATCGTCGGCCGGCCTGCAAGGCATCCATGTCATGATGACGAGCGCGGTTCTGGCCTTCTGGTCGGAACGCCTGTTTCCGGCGCTCCCGTCGTTCAGCTTCACGGCTGCGCTGCTGGCCGCCGCGGCAGGCAGCGTCCTGGGACCGGCCGTCGCCGGCCTCGCATCCAACGCCTTCGGCGCCGGCGCGGTGTTCCTGGGTACAGCCGCGCTGCCAGCGGCCACGGCCCTGCTGCTGCGCAACCGCCATGCTCGGGAACGTCCGGCCAAACCCGTGTAGTCGGAAGGTGGATGACCGGCTGTATCGCGCCTGCGAGAGCATCCGTCGGAAGATCATTCGCTCCAATCACGGGCAGTTCGTCCAGAGCGACCGGCGCTGGCGCGCCACTGGTTAGCCGAACCCTCAAGCTCCTCTACCGCGCCTGAAGGCTCGGCGGTGCCCCTGCGGGTCATCGAGCAAGGGGCGTGCGCGCCGAACGGCGTCTGACGTGGCGCGCTCGTCTTTGGACGAGCCCATCATGATGTAGGACGTGAGCGCGTGGAAGTGCGATTGCGTGCTCAAGACGTCGGTGTGGAAGCGCTTGTAATCGGCGAGATCGGCGCTTTCGACGCGCAGCAGGTATTCGAGCGCCCCGGCGATGTTGTGACATTCGACGACCTGGGATGCGGTTGCCATGGCGCGCTCGAAACTCTCCTGCGCCGCCTTGATATGCGAGGAGAGGCCGACCATCACATAGGCCCCGAAGCCTCGGCTCATGCGCTCGGGGTCGGTGACGAGCCGGTAGCTCGGATCACGCCGGTGCGCTCCAGTTCCTGAACGCGTCTCAGGCAGGCGGATGGTACAGGCTGACACGCTCGGCCAGAGCGATGTTGCTGATCCGCCCTTCGCGTTCCAGCTACGCCCTGTTGACAAAAGGGGATTCACGTAGGGCACCGGCCATGATTCAAGCC
>NZ_JBELKF010000088.1:0-13726 GCF_042089775.1 Palleronia sp. | reverse complement strand
ACCGGCTTGGCCATGGCGTTCAAGCTGATGATGTCGGCGCAGAAGAAATGGCGCAAACTCGACGGCCAAAACCGCCTGCCCGAGATCATCCAGGGGATTGAGTTCCGCGACGGGCTCCGCCAACTTCAACCGGCCGCCTGATCAAGCGTCACCAACTTTTGCCCATATCTCACAGCACACACCCAGCATCACAAAACGCGAAACAAACTCCGCCTCAGCGCAGCCTCCGCCGAACGCGCCCTATCGCGAAGCGATTTAGTGCTCGAGCCCTCATTGACCGATGCTGCGCGGTGCATGAACGGCGGCTTATGAGAATTTCGCTGCGGTAGCAGCATGACGTTCCGTACGGCCCTAGACATGCCCATGCGAGTGTTCCGAAGGGTGGGAAAGACGCTACTACGACGACCGGAGCGTTTCACCCGTCCGTTCCGCATGGGCGCACCCTGACGGTCAGTCGAGGCCGATCTCAATCCCGACGGTATTACGCACCGCCAGGTCGATCGGAGTATGTAGATCGACCTCCACGTCATCGGTCTTCAAGGACACGACTAGCGCATACCGTGTCTTCCGCTCGCATGTTGCGACATCGGCCCGATTGCGCCACCAGCCACCTATTGGACGCACGCAGATTGTGTCCCGCGTTAGCAAGCGCGCCGCTGGTCCCGTCCACACATCGCAGTGCAACGAGCCTGCGGAAATGCTGTCGGGTCCGAACAGCCACCGATTGTCGTCTGCGACGCTCGCGATCCGCTCCCCATCATCACGCTCGGCCTTGCTGACCCGTTTCGCGAACATCCGCACCGTCTCGTCGCGCCGCCTTAGGTCGAACCGAAGTCCGAAGGACTGGTATCGATAGGGGTCTATCGCTGCGGAGATCCCCGGGTTGGGCTCAATAAAGTACGAGAGGGTGATCTTGAGCTCAACATCCGCATCTCCAAGGCGTTCGAGCTCCTCCCTCGGCCAAGGGAGGGGATAGAAATGGCAATCCTTGAAACCCCGCGTCGGGCGGGCGCGATAGGGCTGGATCGCCGCTTGGGAGACGAGGGCAAGATGGTTCGTCGCCGAAGCGTTCGCCCGTTCAAAATTCGCTACTCCATACCCATAGCGGCGCAGAAGGGCGGCCGTCTCCCGTAGCCCTTCGGCCACGTCCAAGGCGGCTCGCATGGGCGGTGTCCATTCCGCGCCATGAACCATGAGCGCCCGGATCGTTTCCGGCCAGTAGTCTGGATGGGCGGCCATCAGACGCGCCGCCAGGCGCGCGGCGCTCGCCGTGGCCGCACTCGTAGCACGGAATGGGATTAGGGGCTGCCGGTCCGTGTCGGGGCCTGTCGAAAGAAGTCCAAGCGAGTCAGCGTCAAGCACGTCTGTGCCGGTAGGGCTGAGCGCTCGATTGCCCGCTTCCATCAGGAGGTCCGGCTTGAAGGGCGACTTACCCGCCCAAGAGGTCGATGTACGGGTATGCGGACTCAGATCGCCCGCCTCGGCGAAAGGCCTGTAGTGCGCGAAAGCACCCTCTGTGATCTCGATCTTGTCGGTGTAGCCGCCAATGGTCAGCACGTTCCAAGCCTGCGCCGGATCCTCGATCGGAAGATGGTCGGCATGTACAATGCGATGCCGTTCGATGTGGTTCGGTGCGTTCCCGGTAGACGTCACGATCAGACGCCTAGGCGTTTCCTCGTCGCCGATCATTGCCCCCGCAGCAGCCTGATCGAGCGCAGCGCTCCAAGTCGTCGGGCGAGCGCCGGAAACGTTGTCGTTCGTCACCGCCATGCAGAAGACGCGAGCGCGAGTAGGCCTTTCGATCTCGGGAATGACGATGGCTGATTGTGTTACCGGGCCGTAGAATCGGTCTTCGGTTGGCGGGTGTCCAACGGGCGGTAGGAGCTTCACCGATTCAAGGCGATGCAGCAGGGGTCGCACATCCATGCTCGCCAGATGGGGCGTCAGATCGCCATGGAGTGCCAGACCGGCCATACTTGTCCCGTGGCCTGCTCCCGAGTCGTCAACCCCCCAACTGGCATCGACGGCATGCAGCTCGTCGGTAGAGACGGCCGGTTCGAGAAGGTCATGTGCTCGATTGACGCCCGTATCTAATAGACAAACCGCAGGCGCATCGCTTCCGGGCCAAACGACCCGCTCCGCAAGCTCACCCGACCAGCCGATCTGCTCGTCGCGATCTGCGTCGAGAAACACCGTAGGCGAATCGCTGGCGCGTCGCAGCTCCGTGATCGCGAACCGCGAAAAAAGCATGAGCTCAATTGTCACGCGATCACACAGAACTGGAATCACGACAGCTTCCGGAAAGTAGAGGCGTTCGTCTCGTGAGGCAGCGCGGGCATCCAAGCGTTCCACCAGAGCGTCCAGCTCTTTCTCCGCGCTGCGCACGCACCAGACCTCCCACCAAATCTGATCGGTGGGGTCCTCTGGCAGGCGTGCGTCGTCGTCCGTCCAGAAGGTCTCGAACCGGGCACGGCGGATTTCCTCGATCGGCTCGACGAACCCTTTGCGCTGTGGGTCCCCGGCGGGCGTCAGCGGACCGGTCGCATAATCACTAAGAATTTGATCAAGGACTGGCCGCGCGTCGTTTGGCACGAAGAGGCCGACCGTCCGACGGTCGTTGTTCTCAACACGCGCCGCAGTCGGCATCACGCCGTCTCTCTTGCGTTCCATCGCCTCTATTGGCGTGCCCCGCGCCAGTTCGAGTTCCAGAAAAACTCCCTCGATGGGATCGAGCCGATCATCCTGAGGGCGCTCGCGATCATACGCTTCCAAGGCCGTCGCTAATTCCCCACGGAGGCGCCCGCCATGCGTAGCTCGCGCCCGCGGCGTTCCTCCGCCGCTCAGATTCTGCGCAGGAGCGATGAAGTCGCGGCGCGTGAAGCGGGCGCTGATGTCGATATGCGAACGGTCGTAGCGGGACGGCATAGACGTGCCGATCAGTCGCCGTTCGGCGCAAACGCCGCACGCATTACTTGCCGGTCCGCCAGACGCCGTACGACATCCTCAGTCCGCAGTATGTCCCGTTCATCCAGTATCGCCGTCTTCACAGCATCCTCGGCGGCACGCACAATCTCGGATTGGCTGAGGCCTCCCGCGGCAGCCACAACCTTCTTCCAAGCGAGGCGCGGATACCGCATCGGGCGAAGGTTCACGCTGACGATCTTCCGGATCTCGTCTTCCGTCGGCGGCCGAAACTCCAAGATAGTGTCGAAGCGGCGCAGCAGCGCCCGGTCGAGTAGTTCGGGGTGGTTAGTGGCGCCGATCAGTACGCTGTCGACGCTGGTCGGCTCTTCCATAAACTGCAGAAACGAGTTCAGCACTCGGCGCATTTCCGCTACGTCATTGGTAGCCGCTCTGCGCGCACCCACTGCATCGAACTCATCGAAGAGGTACACGCCACGCCGGCGTCTGCTCTCGTCGAAGACCGCACGGAGCTTAGCAGCGGTTTCGCCCATGAACCGAGTGATGAGACCTTCAAGGCGAATGACGTAGAGGGGGAGCTTCAACTCGCCAGCAACGGCCTCTGCCGTCATGGTCTTGCCTGATCCGGGCGGGCCCACGAATAGTACCTGCCGGCTCGGCGTCTTGCCATGCTCGCGCAGCCAGTCTCGCCGGCTTTGCTGACGTACTAGGTCGTCGAGTTGGTGACGTATGGCCTCATCGAGCACGACGTCTCGGAGGCGGTAGCGTGCGTCGCGATGATCGAGGAGATCAGCCAAGTCGCCGCGCGGCGCCGAGAACGGAATAGGGACTGTCTGACCGCGACTACCAGTAGCGCGGGCTGCATCGACGGCAGCTCTTAACTCTTCTGCTGTCGCTCGATGTCCCTGACGAGCCTCGGACGCTGCCACTTGGAGGGCGATCGAGTAGAAGAGCTCGTCGTCGCCCTCAGCCCGGCTCTTCAACATCGCCAGTATCTGCTTCGAGTTCGACACTAAGCCAGGTCCCTTACGTTGCGCGCGATCTCGCAGAAGACATGCGGCTTCGCATATCTGCGCGTTCGGTTACCGTTTTCACAGATGCCCGGTTCACAGTCGAGGCAATTTGCAGAAGCCGGCTGGCCTTCCGACGATGAGCGTCGTCCATCTGGATCATCTGTCCTGCGGCGACCTGCCAGTCGATGCGGACCCATGATGGCTTGGCTCTAGTTTTATCCTCGCGTGAGGCTCGTTTCAAGACATTGCGGAACGTTCCGCGAAGTACCTGCGCACCACTAGTGTTCAAAATCCGAGGCCTGCCCCACCAACCGACCTATGCCGGTCGACATCGTAGCGCTCGGTGTTCACCGCAACTGCCCTGATCTCATGCACAGACACCGCGTCGGTCGCGACCTGCAATGCCGGCTCGCGGTCATCCCGCTCGGGGACGACCATCTCGTCGGCGCCCCCCCAATCCCAATCTGGCACCGGCGACGCATTTTCGTTGATCTCCTCGTCCGGCGGCATCGTTTCCCACACGGTGTAGGCATAATCGCCCTCGTCCGAGACGACCGAGAGCCTCGCCTCGACCTCCGCTCCTTCGGGCAGGTCCAGCAATGCCACCGCGGCGGCATGATGGAACAGCACCGCGTTGCGCCCCGCCGCATCTGATTGGACGGAGCGGTAGAGGATGCCGTCGAGGCGGGGATCAGACCAATTGGCGAGGAAGTCGGCAACGACCTGTGTCGGCAGGTAGGCCATATCAGCATCGTCGGGCAAAACCGGTGCGGCGAACTTCGCCACAAGATCGCGCAGGAACCGCGCCTGGCGCAACGCTTCAGCGTAGCGTGGGTCGAAGAGGCTGCCTTGAACCTTGATGTCCGCAAGCGCATCGAGGTCGAGTAGCCTTAGCGATCGGGTGATCTCGAAGGCGGCCATGCCGACACGCGCGCCAACAGGAGGACGAACCTCGGCTAAAGCGACATCGTGAGACGTCGCCCCGTAGAACAGGGAAATGCCCCGGGCATTCATGCGACCCGCGCTCGCCACCTCGGGCGGCGGCGGGCCGAGATGGCGGTCCGGTCGTTCAAGGGCTTGGAGTAGAGGTTTATCAGCTTGAAACACCCGGCCGCGCCAAAGGCGATCCAACGCTGTCCCGGGTCCAGCCGTCACCACTACGGGCCTTCCATCGCGAGCCGTTCGCTCTGCAATACCGTTGAAAACACTCGTCAGATAGGCCGATGCATTCTTGTCGAAGTAGCGGGCCTGCCGTTGCAGGCGGTGGACGAACCGCGTCCATTCCGTCCGCCACGCGTGGTGGTCTGGAAGAACTTCCTCGTAGTGCACCTCTTCGTCGAACGGAGTCTCCTCGCCCGCGAGGGCCGCGTCCCAATCCTCGTGGCGCTCGCGAAGAACGGTGTGGAGGTCCTGCACGACTTCAGAAGAGCACCCGACGATGTCGGGGATGAGATCGGCTACCGACGTTCCTTCGCGATACCAGTCATATTTGAGCTCCCGGTCCTTGATCATCAGGCTCTCGTAAAAGTTCGGCTCCGCAGGTGTGCGCTTGTAGTGGTCGCCAAACACTGCCTCCACCCTGTCTGCCAGGTCTTCGAGTGCGATGGCTGGGGCCTGCTCGCGGCAGTAGCTGCAGACCTCGGAACGCCCGTCCCGCTCAATCTCGCTTGAGAGATACGCCTCACCGACGCATTCGAAGCAAATCTTGTGGTTGTCGTCAGTCATCCCATCGTCTCTCTACACTGCTTCCGTAAAGTCATAAGACCGGACGTCCCGCATAGTACAGGTTAGCAACACGTCCCTGTAGGTCCGGTAGCAGTCTACACCGCCTCATCTTTTACGAAGCCGCCAAGGACCTCTGCGCCGCCGCTTGAAGCGGGTCTACCTTGATGGGGCTGTTTCAGAAGGAGAGCAGCCGTTCGTAGCAACCGCAGCGAAAGCCCGCTCCGTCCGCGGTGCTGACCTCGAAGCGCAGCGCAGCGAACGGCCGGTCCGAGCCCGCTCCGACTGATGCTGCGGTGGGATCCAACGGCGGCTTCAATCCGGCTGCCTCTCCTCTTGTGGCTGTAAAAGAAGAAAAACTTGCTATCAATAGCATAGAGCGCCAAGCCCCAGGCACCGCCAGCGACTACAATCAGGAAACGAATGACCACCACAGCCTCCTTGAGTAAGAAGATCCGCGAGATCACTGCGAACGACGCTGGCGAACCGGACCTTTATGGCTACATCCGCGACCTACTCGTACGGTCCACCTTCGGCGTCGGGTTGCAAGACCGCCAAGTGGTCGTGGACTCGAAGCTCGATGGCTCTCGCAAGCGTCCAGACCTTGCCATCTATCGAACGGAAGGTCGGAAGGTTCTCAAGGGACCGAACCACGCCATCGCGGTCTTCGAGGTAAAGAAGGACAATCAGGTGCAGGTCGCGCCCGTGCCGATCCTTCGGGAGAAACGCGCCTACGTGCAGGCCGGGACGAAGTGGTTCTACTTGATCGACCAGGCTGTCGTTACCCGACTCGACGTGTCTGACCGGCGCGCGTTCGCCGCCTCGCTCGCGCCAAGGGCGGGCCTGGTTCCTGCGATCACCAAGACGTGGACCTGGGCGGAGCTGTCGGACCCCGATGCATTCGCGACATGCTTCGGTGTCCTATCGGCAGAGCATCTGACCTTGGAGATCGAGCTGGAACGGTTCCGTCGCAACGAAACGCCGTTCGCCTTCCTCCCTGTGGAACCGGAGACGCGCGGTCAGTTTTCCGACACCGTGCGGGAGGCGGCCGAGTTGCTGCGCGAGGCCGTGACGGAGATTATCGCGACCAAGGGGATCGCCGACCTGAAGGAAACGGCTCGCGTGCTGCAGCCGATGGAGGCCGATTACGGGCCGGCCAGCTTCGATTGGACGGACGAACAGCGTCCGGTCCGCTTCGAGCGGATGGTCGAGCGTCGTCAACGTGAAGCCCTCGATGAGGCTTTGGTGGTGGACTATGAGCGCCGTCGCCAAGAGGTCATGGCGGACCTCGATCCCTACCTTTATGCCCTCCGCCTCGAACACGACCTGTTACCGCGTTACGGCGAGCGCCAGGGAATCGCAGACGCAAGCCTCCTGAAGGTCGAGAAGGATAAGTCGAAGCCGAACGCCCGGCTCCTTCAATCGCTGGCCTATGAGACGGGCTCGCTGATACTTTCCCGGATGCTAACAATCCGGTTTTGCGAGGACTACGGCCTCTTCAAGGTGCGCTACATCTCGAACGGAGGCATCGACGTCTTCTGGCGGTTCGCCGAGCATTTCGACCTGCCGATGCAGGAGTTGATGCGTCAGACCTATCGTCACGCCCAAGGGGTGTTTCGCTCGATCTTCGACGCGAACCTGCTGGACTGGGCCATCGCCCGCGACGATCCGGTCCTCTCGCAGGCAATTGAACGGTCCGCCTTCATCCTGTCGCGATGGGACTTCAGAACGGTCGAGGGCGACGTGCTATCGGGCGTCTATGACCAGTATCTCGACGTGGCGCAGCGCCGTCGCCTTGGCGAAGTCTACACCCGCCCCGAGGTGGCCCGGTTCATGCTCGAAGTGTCGCGCTGGTCGGGAAACGATGACATCCTCGACCCTGCCTGCGGAACAGGGACGTTCCTCGTGGAGGCCCTGGTGCAACGGCTCCAGCAGCTCGCCAGCGCCGGGGCCGTTAACGCTGAAAACGTTCGTGCCGTCGTGGCGCGGCTCCACGGGCTGGATATCTCGTCCTTCTCGATCGCCTTGGCGCAAATTCAGATCTTCTGGCACCTAATCGACGTCGTTCGCAGCAAAACGGTGGAGGAGACGCGCGACTTCGCCCGAGCAATCCTCCCGAGCCTCCCGCTTCATGGAGGATGGTCCTCCCTCGATCCAATGGGCCGTGCTTTCGGTGAGGGCGATGGCGCAGGGACGGCCGCGCAGACGGGCATGACGTTCCGCCTCGCCAATGGCGAGCGCGGCGGTGGTGCGCTGATCCCACCGGGATTCGAGGCGGTGGCGCAACGAGAATACGATTTGGTCGTGATGAACCCCCCTTATATCCGCTCAGAGCGGACGGGGGCCGGCGGCATCGGCGACGCTTATTCGGAGGTCGCGTTCAAGAACACCGACACATCGATCTACTTCATCTATCGGGCGTTGCGGCAGTGGGTGAAGCCGGGCGGACGGCTCGCTTTCATCGTGCCTATTGGCATGACGGAAGCGGCCTATGCGGGGCCGCTGCGTCGGATCCTCGAAGGGTACCGCATCAAGCTAGTGGCCGACCTCGAAGGGTTGGGGAAGTCTACCTTCCGGGGTGTGAAGCGCGCGACGATCATCATGGTCGTTGAGCGCACCGCCCCCTCGCCGGACGACGAGGTGGAAATGCTCCAGCTCGGCCCGACCGCGCTGGTGGAGGACGTGATCGACTTCGGCCGCGCTGTCCGGACAACCGTGCGCCGTCGTCAGCTCGATCGGCTCGCCTACCTGCCGAGAGTCCTGCTGCCCATCGTCGCCGACGCCGCCAGCAACGCAGAAAGCATTGAAGTTCAGGACGAAGAACCCGCGCCTCAGACCTCGATGCCTGCTTGGGTCGCAGCAATGCGGGCGAACGAAGACAGCGCGGACGCTATCCTCACGAAATTCGGCGACGGTGATCCAGATGCCCTAGCGGCAATGGCGGACCTCCCCCGTCTGGGCGAGATCGTTCGGGTGGTCTGGGCGAGACGGGACCGGGGACGCATCGTGGACGTACAAGCGGAAGAGCCGGAGAAAGAGCGGTATGCCTATCGCCCGGAGCTGCTGTTCAACTACGGCGTGAAGCTCGGGGGTAGTGCGGCGTTCTGCCGGTCGGGCGACACGGATTGCATCGACCTCTACAAGGGGCAGAACATTTTTCCCCAAGGCTTGCTGGGCGAGCCGATGGGCCGATGGTCGCCCACGGCACGGCGGGAAAGCACGCGTTACATCTACACCTACGCCGACCAACTTACCTATCAGAACACCTACGCCCTGCGGGAAATATCCCAACTCCCCACGGCAGTTCCCATCGTGGCCGGCTCGGGATTTCAAAATACCGCTCATGTAGTTGAGCTGACCGAGGCCTTCCCACTCAACGGCTACCTCTTAAGCCGGGTCGTTCAGTTCTACGCAGCCCGTATTCTTCGTTCTTCGATCATCGAAGACCTTGGATGCCACTGGTATAAGCGCACACTGACTCTGCTCCCGATCCCGCCCTACAGGACGCCGGAAAGTCTCGAAGAGCTGCGCGGGGCAGGTCAGGCGGTGATGGACGCGGACAGCGACATCGCCGACCGCTACCGGGAGATCGATCGTCTGATCGGGGAAGGGGCCAAGGACGGCCGGACAGTTAACCGGCTCGTAGTGGACGGCGATCCGCTCGTGGCCGGGATCGACCTCAACGATGTCTCCGAGACGCCAGTGCCAGTCCTTCACATTCGTGAAAGCGGCGACGAAGTGAACAGCTCCGATCTCTTCTTCCGGCTGAAGCTGCCCGACGCGACCCTTCGGACCTTCATTGCGTTCGACTTGTCCCGCCGGGTTGAAGACGATCCCGAAGCCGAGCTGTGCCGCGACGACGTCCTCGGGCTCGCCGTCCCGACGAACCTCGATGCAGTTGTGAACGCCATCCGGTCCCTGACGACAGACGACCTCAATGCGCAATACCGCCGGGCGCTCGATGACCTCGATCGTATCGTGGCAGTGCAGTGCGAAATCTCGGACAGTCATCGCGACCACATGATCGACGCGATGACGAATGATCCAATCCTCTCGCAGATGCGTCCCATGATCGCGCAACGGGGATTGCGAGTGCAGCTTTATGCCGATCATGCGGACAGCAATCGCTACGTCTAGCAATAGAACCGGGTTCGAAGGGGAAGTATTCAATGAGACAGCTCACGGTCGAGAACCGCCTTCGTGACGTGGTCTGCCCGTCGGGTTACGCTGCGGGGCTATACTGGGGCATGGCTGGAGACACCTGATGAGCGGAGCGGACGAGACCACGTTTGTTGGCGGATGCAAGACGGACCACCTCTACCCGCGAGATTTCAAGAGCGGCGCCGGACGGTTCTTCAACTACGTGGTCGAAGAGGACGGCTCCACGACCGTCGAGTACTCCCCGCCCTTCCCGTCGAGGAACCGCATCAAGCTCACGCTGACCTTCATCCGCGGATCGAACGAGATCACGGCGGTGACGCTCAAACGCTTCAAACACTACAAGCATGATGGCTGGGTCGAGGACCGGTTCATGTCGGACGAACCTTTTCAGCTCTCCCACTTTTCGTTCGAGAAGTTGGCGTCACTCCTGCAATTACTGAAAGAGCTTGATCTGGCGAGCCTTAATCAGCCCAGGATACCCGTCGTAGAGGGAGGCGTCTCGGGCATCGACCCGGACTTCGCGAAAAAGGTCAAGAGTCTGCTCATCCAACCCGATGGTCAGAGAATTGTGGAGGAGCTTGTCAGTAGCGGGCTCATCACCTCGCACGACATCGTCAACATCGGCTATCGCAAGGCGCAGTTGGAGCAATTCCGGCGCATGCTTGATAATCCCGAGGAGGTCAGGGCCTACGCCGAACGGGTAGGTGTGAGGACGGACCAGCCCGAGAAGGCTTGGCAGCGATTTCTTGCGTCCAACGAGTGGATTTTCGGCTTCGGCCTCGACTACCGGTTCCTGGGCATACTCCAAGACGAGGCGGTGGTGGGGGCGGCGGACGTGGCGGGGCGGGATGCTCCCGTCGCGGACTTTCTACTCGGCGCTAGCCATTTCACAGTGGTGGTCGAGGTCAAGCAGCCAGGCACGCCGCTGTTTGGGGGCAGCCGAGCGCGCTCCGGGGCGTGGCGTCTGTCCACGGACTTGATAGATTCAGTCTCGCAGGTGCTCCAGCAGAAAGCTGTTTGGCAGGTTAAGGCGGAGAATAATGCCGCAGGGAACTATGATCGTAACGGCGCGCTGATCCGCCACCGTACTACTGATCCCAAGTGCATCCTTATTATAGGGGGCAACGGCGCCTTCTCGGGGAGCGATGCCGAGCAAGAGGCAAAGCTGCGGACCTTCGAGCTCTTCAGGAGGGATTCCCGGAACATGGACATTTTGACCTATAGCGAGCTCTACGAGAGAGCTGCCTTTGTTGTGGGGCGCTCGGCGCAGCAGGCAGACAAGTAGCGGCGGCGACCTGCAAGCTTCGCGGACGTCGAAGGTTCGGATTAGGTCAGAAATGCTTGATGGTTGGGCCGAGATTGCCTGAAGCGTATCCCTCCGGCGGGGGCCGTCTGGCCGAGACTGAGGCACCAGTCGTAGAGCATGCCCTATGGCATGCTCTAAGGTCATTTCGGATTTCGAGATCCTCTCTGCGGACGATGCTGGGCGGCGTCGGGATCGCTCTGACGCGGAGAAGATCCGCATCGTCGAGGAGAGTTTCCGCGGTCACCGCCAGGGCTCGGCGACGGCGCGCCGATACGGGCTCTCGCGTTCTCTGCTGACGCGGTGGCGGAAGGAATACCGGGAAGGGCTGCTCGACGGCGGTGCCCCGGCTTTCATGCCACTGCAAATCGGGTCCGAACCGGCCCTCGCCACCTCGACGGCGACCGAGAGGCCGGCGGTCGAGGGGAGGGTCGAGATCACACTCACCAATGGCCGGCGGTTGAGTGTCTCGGCCTCGATCGAGACGACGGCCCTTTCACGCCTCCTGCGGGTTCTCGATCGACCATGATCGCGTTCCCGGCGGGGGTGCGCGTGTGGATCGCAGGCGGGGTGACGGACATGCGGCGCGGGATGAACACGCTGGCGTTGCAGGTCCAGCAGGGGCTCGGGCGCGATCCCCATGCCGGCGAGATCTTCTGCTTCCGCGGGCGCCAGGGCGACCTGGTCAAGCTGCTCTGGCACGACGGGGTCGGCATGTCGCTCTACACGAAGCGGCTCGAGGCGGGGAAGTTCATCTGGCCGACGAGCGCCTCGGGTGCAGCGGTGCCGATCTCGGCGGCCCAGCTTGGCTATCTTCTGGAAGGGATCGACTGGCGCAATCCGCGCTGGACGCAGCGGCCCGCAAAGGCGGGATAAGTTCGCCTGATATCCCTATTTTATTATGTCTTTCCAGCGATCTGTCGTAGAATGCGGCATGTCGGATGCCGCCTTGGAGATCGCCAGATTGCGGACCGCCCTCGCGGCGTCCAAGGCGCGCGTGGAGACCGTGGAGGCCCGGGCGGAGGCCGCCGAGAGACAGCTGGCGCAAGCTCGGTCGGTCGTCTCGACCTCCGAGGCGATGATCAAGCACCTCAGGCTCGAGATCGCCAGGCTGCGGCGGGAGCAATACGGCCACAGCTCGGAGCGCCGCGCCCGCCTGCTCGATCAGATGGAGCTACAGCTCGAAGAACTCGAAGCCGCCGCCACCGAGGACGAGGTCGCCGCCGAGAAGGCGACGAAGACAACCTCGGTCGCCGGCTTCGACCGTCGCCGCCCGGCCCGCAAGCCCTTCCCGGAACACCTGCCACGGGAGCGGGTGGTGATCGAAGCTCCCTCGGCCTGCTCCTGCTGCGGCTCCGACCGCATCGTGAAGATGGGGGAGGACGTGACCGAGACGCTGGAGGTGATCCCCCGGCAGTGGAAGGTGGTCCAGACCGTCCGCGAGAAGTTCACCTGCCGCCACTGCGAGAAGATCAGCCAACCGCCGGCCCCGTTCCATGCAACCCCAAGAGGGTGGGCTGGACCGAACCTGCTGGCCACGATCCTCTTCGAAAAGTTCGGCCAACATCAGCCTCTGAACCGGCAGGCCGAGCGCTATGCCCGGGAAGGCGTGGACCTCAGCCTGTCGACCCTGGCCGACCAGGTCGGTGCCTGCGCCGCCGCGCTCGCGCCTATCCATGCGCTGATCCGCGAGCATGTCCTGGGAGCCGAGCGGCTGCACGGCGATGACACCACTGTTCCGCTCCTTGCGAAGGGCGGAACGAAGACCGCCCGGCTTTGGACCTATGTCCGCGATGATCGCCCGTTCTCGGGAGGCGCGCCGCCGGCGGCGCTGTTTTACTTCTCCCGCGACCGCGAGATGGCGCATCCCAACCGGCACCTCGTAGGCTGGCAGGGGGGGCTCCAGGCCGATGCTTATGGCGGATACAACGACCTCTACCGCGGCAATCGTGACCCCGGTCCGGTGAGCAGCGCGCTGTGCTGGAGCCATGCCCGCCGGAAGTTCTTCGAACTTGCCGACATCAAGGAGAAGGCTCGCAGACGGAAGCCAGCTCACGACATCTCGCCCGTGGCCCTGGAGGCGGTGAGCCGGATCGATGCCATCTTCGAGGTGGAGCGTAGCCTCAATGGCCTTGATGCAGCGGCCCGGCTCGAGGGCCGGCAGCGCCTGGTGCGGCCACTGGTCGACGAGCTCCACGATTGGATGCTCGCCGAGCGGGGCACGATGTCGAGGCACAACCCCGTCGCCAAGGCGATTGCCTACATGTTCAAAACGGACCGCTGGGAGGCGTTCACCCGCTTTCTCGACAACGGGCGGATCTGCCTGACGAACAACGCGGCGGAACGGGCCTTGCGCGGCGTGGCCCTCGGTCGGAAGTCATGGCTCTTCGTCGGCTCCGAGCGCGGCGGCGACCGCGCCGCCTTCATGTATTCCCTGATCGTCACCGCAAAGATGAACGACATCGATCCCCAGACGTGGCTGGCGGATGTCCTCGGCCGGATGCCCGACATGACCGCCTCGCAAGTGCCGGATCTGCTGCCGTGGAACTGGAAAGCCACAGAGCATCGCCAAGCAGCCTGACGGCGGCCTACGCCGGATGCTTAC
>NZ_JBELKF010000087.1:0-13887 GCF_042089775.1 Palleronia sp. | reverse complement strand
TCCTCGTTGGAGCGGACTCTACCTCAAACCGGAGGAAGAAACGGGGCTCAGGTCACTCAGGATGGCATAGCCATCGAGATCCGGGGCGAGGCGTCCCGGATCTTCCGGCCTGTTGGGCAACCTGTTGATGGGACGCAAAAGCGCCCCTTGGGGCGCTGGTTTGTCGTTGGTTCAGATTTCGTTGGTTGCGGGAGCCCGATTTGGACTTCAGCGAACGCGTCTGGTCTTATCATAGCGAAGTGAAGATTCCACGGCCCATGCTGGTGGAGATCGCGCACGCGAGGGTGGACGGGGTGAATTTCCTGCCAGAGAACCTGGAATTTGAGCGGCGGCTCGCCGCTGAGATGGTTCTCAGCGATGACCTCACACGCATCCTGAGCGTCTCTGCGCGTCAGCTACCACATCACCGAAGCGGTGGGGGGGGCTGTGGCGCCCGATAGAGAATTCACACATGCCCGGCGAGCTCACGCGAAGTGAGTAATTTTCGCGCACTGTCGTTGCCGCAACGACGCCGTCACGTCTCTGAGATGGTCGAGCTCTCCTGACAACGCCCGCCAGGAAGCCCGTGCGTCTGCGGCGAGCGGCATGACATCAGACCTCGACGCATCTTCCGGAGGAGTGACGCTGAAGCAGCGTCTCCGCAGGGCATCAGTAAGAGAACGTCTGTGTTTCGCCTTTTCCCTCAGCTGAGGTCCACTGTAAGGTGCGAAAAATATTGGAGCATGAGGCGCAGATGACCGCTGAAGTTGCGTTTAGAGCAATCGAGTCCCGAAGAGTTCGGCCGTGGGTGAATGAGGAGGAGGTCCGCATGGGCTGGATCTCTGCTCTCGAAAACGCAACGGGTATCGTATTCGATGCGGAGCGAGCTCGACGCGATTCGAGCTATAACAACGTAGTCATCGAATTTAAGGGCCCCGGACTATTTAATGGCAGCAAAGCGTCGGCAAAATTTATCGAAGCCACCGAGCGCCGACTTCTACCATACATCCAGCGCATCGCTGTTAAAGAGCGGGCCGACACAGAAAACTATATCGGCATCGCCATTGATGGAGATCACGTCTGCTTTGCCCAAGTCGTAGCGGGCGAAATAAAAACTCAACACCTCATCCCCTTCTCGCTTTATGCTGTTGAGCTCGTCATTCAAGCGGTCACCGCTCAAACCCGGAAGGCTATTTCCAGCGACAACCTGATGCGAGACTTCGGGCACGGGTCGCAGGGAGCACGCGGGCTCATGCAGGGATTGGCTGACGCGTTGGCTACGCGCATCACCGCTCCCGGGAACAATAAGATCAAGATGCTCTTCGAAGAGTGGAAGACGCTCTACGGCCAAGTTGCCGACATGTCTTTTCTCCAGGCCGACGAGATAGAGCGCGAACTGTCCTTCGTGTGGAATGGCCCGGCCGGGCTTTCCATTCCTGCACGTCTCTTCGTCGTCCACACCTATAACTCGCTCATCATCAAGCTGCTGGCTGCCGAGATCGTTTCCGGTCATGGTCTCACCGCCACCAGCCAACCTGCGCAAGAAATGGCCGCCGTCGCAGACGATGCAGGACTGCTGAGGCGCTTAGAGAACGACATCGAGGGCTCAGGCCTGTTCACTCAAGCTGGAATTGTGGGTTTCGTAGAAGAAGTCATCTTCTCCTGGTATCTTGATCCCGCGCAGGACGCCGCGATCGCGCCCTCGATTTTACAGCCTCTGAGGCGGATACTTACGTCGCTGTCCCTCTACCGCACGGATCGCATGACGCACACCAGGGACGTCCTCCGAGACCTCTATCAAGGCCTCGTTCCCGGGCGCCTGCGCCATAGCCTTGGAGAATACTACACGCCGGACTGGTTGGTAGACCACACGATCACCCGAGCCAAGAACGGCCCGTGGCTTCAAAAACGGGTGTTGGACCCAACTTGTGGCTCGGGTTCCTTTCTTATTGCCGCCATTCGCATCATGAAGTCGGAAGCAGCCGCGGCAGGTCAGAGTTCTGCTGACACGCTGGATGGTATCGTCCACGCAGTTTGGGGCTTTGATCTTAATCCGCTCGCGGTCCAGACAGCGCGGGTGAATTACCTTATGGAGATCGCGGATTTGCTCCGCGCAGCTCCCGGCCACCGGATCGAGGTGCCAGTTCTTCTGGCTGACGCTATCTATGCCCCTACAGTTGAGCCAGCGGCTGGGCAGGACGTGGTGGAGTATCGTATTGGCTCTATGGTCGCCCGCCTGAATATTACCTTGCCAGCGGCCCTTGTGCGAGATCGCCGGCGCTTGGACCATTTTTTTGACCAGATGGGGCGCGATGTGGAGGCCCTGCGCGATTTCGATGCCTGTTCGCGGCGAATTATTGCCGCTGGCCTCGCGACGTCGCACGAGATGACCCATTGGGATGCTCCACTTCGCGCGACTTATGATCAAGTTCTCAACCTCCACCATATGCAGTGGAATGGCATCTGGTTTCGTATTGTAAGAAACTTCTTTTGGTCGGCCAGCGCGGGACGCTTCGACTATGTGATCGGCAATCCGCCTTGGGTTAGGTGGTCGAAACTGCCGGAAGCCTATAGGCAACGCGTGAAGCCCACCTGTGAGCACTACGGCATCTTTTCGCGGACCAAGCGCCACGGTGGAAACGAACTCGATATCAGCGCTATGATCGCCTATACCGTGGCTGACAAATGGCTCGCCGATGATGGTCGGATGACCCTCGTTATAACGGGAACAATATTCAAAAATCCATCATCAGAGGGATTTCGAACCTTCCAGATTGAGCCGCAGAATGAGCATTCAAAGCACCTTGTGCCGCGGCTTGTCGATGACATGCGCCGTCTCAAGCCATTCAACGATGCTGTAAACCATACGACTGTAGTTGTCTTCGACAAGGAAAATGCACCGGGAATTTATCCCATTCCCTACGCTGAATGGGGTGCGGCTGCGGGATTTGCTCGGGCAATCCCGGCTGAAGCTTCTTTGGCAGATGTGTTTGCCCGGGTTGAGATTAAAGATATGGAGGCGGCGCCCGTAGGCGAGTTGGGAAGTCCATGGGCGGTTCTTGAACCTGGCCGGTTCGCAGTCTTGAACGCGATGTCTGGAAAATGTCACTGGGTGGCTGGACGTAAGGGCATCACGGCTGACTTGAACGGTGTATATTTTGTTCGCCCACTAAGCAGTAATGGCGATTTGATCGAAGTTCAAAGCCGTCCTGAGGCTGGAAGGAAGGACATCGGCGCGCCGAGGACCGCGTGGGTTGAAAACGAGTTTCTTTATCCCCTCCTGAAGGGGGCGGGTGACTTCGAACGCTTCTATCTAAAGCTCTCAGCGCCTGGTGCTGCTCCACTCCTGACGTTCGTGCCAAACGAAGGGATCAACGGAGATGACTATGAAACGGCCGACTTGGAGATGAGCAGTCCCAGGCTCGCCCGAACCCGTGCCTGGTTTGATCACTATCGGCCCCTTCTCGAGCAGCGGTCGACATATCGCCGCCAGATGCAGGGGGCGCCACACTTTGCTATCTACAATGTAGGCACCTACACCTTTGCCCCTTGGAAGGTAATCTGGCCGGAGATGTCTACTCGCTTCTTCGCGGCTGTCGCTGGATCTGCAACTGTTCCCGGCGCTGGGATGCGACCCTTCGTTCCCGATCATAAGATCTACTTCGCTGCTTTCAACGATCCAGAGCCAGCTTACTTTCTCTGCGCATTGTTGAACGCGCCGATCGTGTGTGAGTGGATCGAGTCTCACATCGTCTCGATACAGGTCGGGGACGTCTTTAAGCACCTGAGCATTCCAGAATTCGATCCGGCGGACCCACGGCACATCAGACTTGCAGAACTCTCCGAGCAAGCCCACCACACTCATAATGCGGCGGCACGCGCGGCAACGGTGGATCAAATCGGTCAGATAGCGGATGCGGTTCTAAAAGCGTGGGTGGAAAGACAGTAGTGAAGGAACTGTCCATGGTTGCTCATCCTTGTGAAGCAACCATGGACAGCTCTCATGAGGAAAATGACTTGGCGCGGGTGGGTGGCGGGCCGAACGGCGATCGGCTCTCGCCAGAAGGAACTGGCGCTAAAAATTATAGCCAATTATCTCAAGAACGCTCCACCCACCTTTATCATTCCATGGATGACACGTCGTCGCGCTGCGCCCGAAGTTTTCCGGGTGGTGCATGTATATCGGCAACACGGTATGCATTCTGATGATGTCGATGCATTCTTCCTGACTGCTCCGAGAGAGGTCCGCGAAGCATTCGATGAAATAAGGCGTGCGGCAACTTAGCGCCGGCAAGAACGCGCCGAGGTCTGATGGTGCTTGGCGCGATTAAGTTGCCGCACCGCAGTCTCGTTAATCTCACTCGCCAGTCTGCTTCTAAGAAAAAAATTGAGACGCTGTCTCGGCGGGGTCCGTTCGATCCGCCTGCTCGCAGGTATCATGATCAAGCAAAAGGACCTTCCGTGCCGGATAGTGCTCCGAAGATGCGGTCAGCGACTTCCAACTCCAGCGTGTGTGCTGAGCGCGGAGCCGAACAGTCATCGTGTCAACCCCACGGCGAGCGCCCCGGCATTCAAGTAGCACCACACAGCCGCACTCCAATAGTTCTGCGCTCCTTTGCAACGCGCGCACGATATCCGCTTGCATTCGGTGCCATTCGGGCGCCCGGCCGAGTGACGCAGCATATCCATCCAGGGCCAAGGAGACTTCGGGTCGTCTCATCCTGCGCACAATGCTGAGATCGCCCCAGAGCATGAGGTCGAGCGGCCTGCGAAACTTCGCGAGATCACGAATGTTGAAATATCCATAGGGCTCGCTGCCGAACAGTAACTCGAACACTTCGTCCCGCAGCCGCCATTCGAGCCAATGGTTCTCGTTAGCGAAATTGATAAAATCGAACAGCGACGTCTGACTTAGTTGTGCAATCCCATGCTCGAGTGACTTGTTTCCCTTGGACCGCTCCAGGCCCAGAAAGCGTCGAAAAACGAGGCACTCCCGCGAATCCCCGTCCAGTGGCTGATCTACTGTCAGCCGACGCCAATCAGGAACTTTGCGGCAAATCGCGTGCGCGATGAGATGCGCGAGGCGCAACCCGTGAAGGCCCAGTCCCTGGCTCTGGACCTGATCGAGAAACGCCTGGGTAATTTGATAGAGATCGTCGCGGGGGATACCGGCAACGGGATTATCTGGTTCAGAAACTTGTGCCACGTCCACCTCCTTCTCACTGATCCGAAGGAGATGGAGTCGGAGGGCGGACTGCGGAAATAGTAGCAGGTCCCGAGGCCATGCTGGCCGCGGGGTCAGCCCGCAGGGTAAGAGTGATGATCCGATTTGACACTGTGCCTGCCCGTAAAGCTCAAGGAGGCAACCGGCATTTTGGGGGACGGAGTCTCGCAAGGCACTGATAATCCTTCACGAAATTTGCACGGAAGCCTTGAATCCCTGAACCCCGGAAGAAGGAGAAAATAGGGCATGCTGAGGTAGTTTATCCAGGGAGGATCATCGTGGCGTCGCTGCCTGGGTGCGCGTGCGGAGCCGTCACAGAATTCCATTCAGGCGGTTTCCGCAGGGGAGCGGTTCGAACTACCCAGGTCATGATGCGCACGTGCTCCTGAAGTCTTCCATCGCGGCGCTCTGACGATCCCTTTGTGCCCGTTCGCTGCTCGGTCGGCGCTGTCGCAGAGCACGCCAGATCGACGACGCCGTTCCGGTTCAGGTGCTCGATCTGGCAGCCTACTCAGCCGCTTCTTGCTTCGTGGCCTGCGCCTGTTGCCAATCGTGATAGGTCTGGCTCGCACCCTTCACCTTCCACTCCAGGCGCCCATTGCTATTGCGATCGAGCACGACTGCGGCTGCCGCAGAGGGGCTGGAGAAAGACCAAGGCTTCGCGAAGCACAGCTTGCCGGCCCCCGGGGGCACAGCCTGCGGCACCAGCACGCCGTCGGCGACCAGCTTCTCCTTCAGCCCCCCGTAACTCTGCTGGACGTAGCCGGTGCCGGTGAGAGCTTGGGAGCCCTCAAGCACGACGAACTCGCCGTCCTCCTCGACCGCCGTCGCCTCGACCCCGCTCTTGTGCCGGATCTCGAATTGCACCTCGGCCGAGACGCTGGGCGAGGTTGGGCTGGCCTTGGCGCTGACGGCCTTCGGCTGAGGCTTCAGCATGTCGAGGCCGATCACCGGCAGGATGATCCGCAGGTTGGCGAGGAACTGCTCCATATTGGCCACGTCGGCCTCGGGCAGGCGCCGACGGCTGATGTCCGGGTTTGTGCCATTGTCGAGCGTCACGCGCCCGGCCTTGGCCGTCTGCTCGATCAGCCGCGCCTCGAGGTATTCGGCGTGCCCCTTTGACATGTCGTCGTCGCTGGTGGTCACGGTGATCGCCGTTTCCCAGAAGTCGCGCTTCACCGCGCTCTGCTTGATCCGCTCGGATACAGAGTTGCCCGACCCGATGTAGACCCGCATCGCCCCGGGTGTATTGGGATCGGGGCCGGAGAGGATGTAGACGCCGGTTCGGTCCACCTCATCCCGCGCGGTAAGGTCGCCGAAGGCCGATGCGCCGGAGACGAAGAGGAGCCCGGTCCAGCCATGGATCGTCGCCTTGCGCAGGCCGGTAGGTTTGCCGTCCACCAGGAAAAGCTGGATCGTGCGGCCGAAGGTTTCGCCTATGCTCATTCGGCGGCCTCGCGCGCGACACCCTCAGTCAGCATCTTCTCCAGTTCCTCAAGTCCGTCCAAAATTCTCCGCATCATCTTTCGCAGGCACGAGATGATCTTGTCAGACGGCTCGTGTTCGACTGTGTCATTCTCGATCCCTCGATGGCAGTTGAGGCGCAGATGATAGCCTTGACCCGACCCGTGGTCATTCGCTGGCCTCGCTTTTCTCTAACTGTGCCTGCTGTGGCGAAGGGCGTCCACCGCTGCTTTCATCGCCGGACGAGCGTCCTCGTGAGGAACGGGGGAGCTAAGAAGCCAGCGATTTCCGGATGAGATCCGACGGACCAATATCCTTCATGCCGCTCCATGGTGGGGCGGTAATACGCGGTAATATCGATACCGAGTATTACATCCTATCCAAGAGTATCCTGATGTCAAAGCACGACAAATCCATCGTCGCAGAGCCCGTTGACCCCGATCTGCTTCGCCGCACCGAGGCTGCTATCCTCGATTACATGGAGAAGCACGAGGGGAAGATGCCGACCCAGGCGCAGGTCAACGAGACCGTAAAGACGTCATTCACACGCCTGGGCCCAGCGATCCGGACGGTCAACGCCCGACTCGTAGCGACGCAGACCAAGCTCGCAAACATGCCGGAGATCCCGGACGATCTGCGACAGGCACACGAGCAACTGCTGAAGGACCTCTGGGCACGCACACGGGAGCTCCAGAACGGCGAGATTGTCGAGCTCCGCCAGGTGCAGGCCGAAAAGGACCGAGCCTCTAAGCAGGCGATCCTCGAACTCGAAGAGGTCATTGGGATCATCGAAGCTGCTCTGATCTGTGAAACTAAAAGGGCAGATGCCGCAGAAGCCGACTGCTTCGAACTTCGCAGGCGTCTTGAAGAGGTCACGGCGGAGGTCACTCAAGCCAACGCTCGCCTTGCCGAACGCGACTTCATCATGGGTATGTTCACGCCGAAGCCGACGGAACTCGCTGACGTCGATAAAACCCGAAAGCCCACACATCGCGGGCGTGAGGACTCGGAGTTCGAAACAGGTGATCTGTTCGGTCCTAAATCGGACCACGATTCCGAGGATGACTCCCGGGAATGATCAGTGATCCGTCCGCTGAAGCTGATTGTCCCGCCGAGCGACCCTGATCACCTGGATATCCTCGTCCGTATGCAGCCTCGCCCGTTTCGGGTCCGAGGCTGCCTTCGGATCATGCCGCCCGGTCTCCAAATCAAACCCGCGGCGCCCCGCTTCGAACTCGAGGCTTCGCAGGCCGCGAGCAAATTGACCGTGCACATCTTGCTGTTCCGCGGTGATCGCCGCCGCGTCCCTGGTGGCAAGGTAGCAGTCTCGCATGGACTTGTTCGTCATGCGGTCGAGCCGCTCTTCGATGGCATCGCGATCCTGCTTCTCCGAAACCGCCCACGCCCCTGGAAAATCTGCCTCCTCGTAAGCGACTTCCTCAGCCTCCTTCACGACGGCGGAAAGGTCCGAGCCGACAGTCTTGCCCGCGGCTCGCTCGGCATCGACGACGATCTTCGCTCGGCGTGCGACGGCAGCTTCCGCGCGCCGCACAGCGAAAAGCCTCTCCCTCAAGCGAAATGCATGCTTTGCGAATAGCACGAGGCGCCCATAGGCTGGCTGTATCCGTCCCCATAGACCTTCCTGTTCCTTCCGGTCCCGCGCCTCTGGCCCGTCTTGAAGCCGCTCGGGCTGGTCCTCCTCCCGCGGCCGATAGTCAAGTTCGTGCGCTATGATGGCTTCCAGCCCCTCGCTCACCGCATCGACGTAGGCGTTGGCCTCCGCCATCTTTCCGACGGCGTGCTTCAAGTGCACCTCGGCCGCATCCTTCGTCTCGGCAGCCTCTCGTTCGGCGCCTTCCGCTCCCGCGAGTCTTGCATCGGCAGCAACCTCGTCGAGGAACACGTTCGCCTCTCGCAGATCCAGGTCGCGTTCCTGCTGTTTGAGGCCCAACTCCTTCGCGCGGATCGCTCGGGCGCGCGCATTGCGATACTCGCGAGGTGGGACATGGCGGAGAGCGTCCGGCAGCGGAAGCTCGGACTCCTTGGCCTCACGCACCTCCTGTGCGTGCTTCTGACCGCGCACGAGGCCGATCGAGAAGTAGTGCTCGCCGGCGACGTCCTGCAATAGCTCGTAGTCTGCGAGTAGCGGGTGCGCCGATGGCTGGACGAGCCGCTGTGTGCCACGCGTCTTGTTGGTCTTCTCCGCGGTCTCGAAGATGACCGCATGGAAATGAGGTGCCTCTTCGTCGAGATCCATGCGCAGGTGGCGCACCGACCCGGGGAAATACTGCTCGAAGAACGCCAATGTCGCCTTCTCGAACGCCGCGATCTTCGTCTTGCTCAGGATGTGCACAACCTCCTCGCCGTTCTTTTTGACGCCGTAGGTGGTCAGCAGGTCCGCGGGGTGTGATCGGTCTTCTGCCTCGAAATATTCCCAGTGGGCTGTGACGATCGCCTCCCGGATCGGACCTTGAGAATTGCCATGCCAGGGATTGATGAGCCCGGCCTCCTCACGGGCCGCGGCCTGCTTCGAGCGCTTTCGCGCCCGACACGCCGCGACCTCTTCGTCGAGGTTCTGCTGCTTCATCGCGCGGATCTCCGCACGCATCTCTTTCGCGAACGTCGGACCGACATAGACCTTGTTGCGGCGCGTGAACCGGAGCTCGATGTTTTCGAGGGGGCCGCCGCTGCGTTTGGCGTGCATCTCGATGCGCGCCAGCGCAGCGGGGAACACGCTCGCGAACCGGAACACGATCGGGTGCTTCTTCTTCTCTGACACGGACCTATCCCCTCACCATCCGGTGGGGAAATCGCGCCCAAAACCTGCGGCCGCTCCTGAGGGGCGCAGGATTGATACTCAGTAGGAAACTCGCACTACGGCTGCGCCTGCGTTCGAGTTTCCTCCTTCGCCCGGGCGCTGCCCCGGGACCCCGCGCTTCCAGCGGGGCGCCTGCGCGGCAAGCGGTCCCGGGCGGACGGCCGACAGGAGCCCGCATCGCACGCTCCTGCGCCTCCGGCGGCCGGGAGGAGTCGTTCCGCACTCTCCCCCCGGAGCCCCCCGCTGCTCGGGCCTCCCCGGCCCCGGCGAAGAGTGGACCAGCCCTCTCCTCGACCTCTCCCATTCAGCCGGCTCCTCCGTCGCCGTGGGGATCATTGGCGCTGCCTTCAGCGGGAAAGATCGCAGCCGAGGGTCAACAGCCCTTCCATCCGGTCCGGCACCTCATGGTGAGCGCCGGACCGGACGGGAGGGCTGAGAGATCACGAGAACCGGGAATAATCGGGCGACGGTAAAACCTTCACCGGACGCGCCCTTGGGACGCGCCGCATCCAGGCAGTTGGGCGAGCATCGAACTCGCAACAGCGAGCCCGCATCGATGGACGGTCCGGCAGCGCCATCTGCGGTCGTCGCGACAACCGTCTGTGCCGTGGGCGCCGCGTAAGTCTTCGTCAGGAGAAAGTAACAGCGAGATGCATGATCGGTGGCATAGGGTCAGCATCGTCTCGAACGTCGCGACCCGCGAGCTCGAAGCTTGGCTGGGACATGCGCACCTCTGGTCGACCAGGCCCACGGAACCAGGCAGCGCTGACGAGGTCGTCGAGTTCTTCACAACGACTCTGATCCGGCTCATCGAGGTCGTGGAAGCCATGTCCGCACATGAACGTATCAACTTGCTTGCGAAGATAGCAGCGCCGACCGCCTCCGGCGGCGAGCGGACGGGCGGCATCCTTGGGCCCTTTCCGGCTTGATCTCCTGCCGGGGACCTGCCCCGCATCTCGTAGGCACAGATGAAGACAGAGACGACAAAGGGCGGCCGGCGATGCATCCCTCGGTGTCGGCTCTTCTTCGTGAGAGCCGCCACCGAAGGACGCAACGCAAGGCTTGAGACGAAAAGGAAAGTTGACCGGAAGCGCGATCGCGACCCCTACACGATCCGGAAGACCCGCGAAAACGGGAGATACTATGTGCGACACCTCTCCAGACGCCGCTTCCTTCGGCGTTGCCCCCTCAACCGAGCTCGGAGAGCCGCGGATCTAACCGCATCGAAGCCGATGCTATTCGCTTCAAACGATTTGGCGAGCGCTTGTGTCGAAGAGATCTGCGTCTTGGGGAAAGCCGGATCGGACAGCCGGCCGGACAGGCGCGCGACGGCGGATGCTGAAAGCAGGACGATCTTGACCCCGGCCAATTTGCCGGCTCCTCAAACATGGAGATCGTCATGTTCGACGAAAATCACTCCTGCGACTTTCATGTCCCGACCCTCGCTGGCGAGACAGCTCCGCTCCGCTCGTTCGTCGGAGAACACCGAGATGGCCTCGTCCATGCGGCCGAACTTCTCGCAGGACGACGGGGCGAGCGTATCGCCCTCGAGGTGGTGGACGCCCTGACGGGCGTCGCCCCTCTCTCTCGACGCGGAGTGCGCCTGCTGCACGAGCTGCTGGACATCCTGGCACTCGAGCATGTCGACGACGACACCCGAGATAAGGCCGCGCTGTTCGCGGCCATCGATCCCGACGACCCGATTGTAGAGGAGGTTTGCCTCCTCACCGACGGCCTGCGCGATGCCATCGACATGGCGGATCTGGATCACCCGTCAGCATCGCGCTTCTCGGCGGCGGCGTAATTCCGCGCCGTCCCCGACGTCGTCGGCCCGCTCCTGGCCGGCGACGCTTGACGACGACAGCATTCAACAGGGGTCTCTGCCCCGGGCTGTCGTCAGGGAGACCACCATGAACACGACTGCCGATACCGCTGCCGCCACTGCCCGGGAGCTTCTGGAACTCGCGGTGCTCGAAGTCCGGGACTTCATCCAGCGTGATGGCTTAATGCTATTCGAATTACTCGACTTCCTCGGCGAGGACGAAGGAGCAGAAGCAACGCTCAATCTGATCGCACTGAGCGGTTCCTTGCGGCCCGACCCGATCGCTGTCGCAGACGACGTGGCAGAGGTGCTGCTGTCGTTGCAGGAGATTTCCCTCTTTCAGCTCGATGAGGTCGTCCACAGCGGCGACGCACCCTCGGACATCTACGGTGCATTGCGCTGGTTGGGCGCGCGCGTTGCCGATCTGGCAGCAAGGCTCAAAGCCCCCTGAGGGCGATACGCCCGATGGTGCCGCCCAGTCCGGCGGCGCCATCGCAGGGCTACTTCCCACGTCCGGGCGCCGGCCGCAGAACATGCTGCGCGTGGCCGGATCTCCCGAGGGTAGTTCAGACCGGAACCTGATGCGCCTCAAGCAGACAGACCCGACGCTTCTGAACCCCATAGAGCATTTTCAAACGAGCTCTCCAAGTCGTTGCGATCTCCCCCTTGCCACCAAGAAGCGTGGTGCAAAGGCGAAGTTAAAACGATGATGACCAAGAACAACATGGGCCGCGCGACGGCGGCAAACGACCACCCGCCTCATGAGGAGGGCGTCAATGCTGCGAGCTACGAAGTAGCTCTGCTTACCATCGCAGGAATACTCGGCCGCTACTGCGCCGAGGAGATGCCTGCTCCGGTGAATGATAACGTGAAGATGGCGGAGGACGAATGATGTCGCCCGAGACAACCCAAAAAAACCTCCGCGTGTGGATCTACACGCGGTATTCGACCGACAAGCAGTCGCAGAAGAGCATCGAAGATCAGCTGACGGAATGCCAGCGCTTCTGTGCACGGAACGGCTGGCGCGTCGCCCATGTCCTCCGCGATCCCGAGTTGACCGGGTTCATCGACTTGCGTCCGGGCTATCAGGAGCTGCTCGCCGCCATCGAAAATCGCGAAGTGGACGTCATCGTCGCCGAGAACATCGACCGCATCGTCCGCGACGGCGAACACAGCGCGGCTCTGGAGAAGAGTTGCACGTTCCACGACGTCCAGATCTGGACGATCCAGGAGGGCAAGGTCGGGCCCATGCAGCTCGCGCTGAAATCGCTGATGAGCGGTGAGATGAGGCGCACAGTGGCGTTGCAGGCGCACCGCGGGCTCGCCGGCAACGTCGCGAAGGGCAGGAGCGCCGGCGGCCTGTCCTACGGCTACGAAATCGCCCGCGATCACCGCGGCGATCGAATCGTAGGCGAGCTCTGCATCGTCGACCATGAGGCTGCGATCGTGCGACGGATAATGTCGGAATATGCTGACGGAAAGACGCCCCAGAAGATCGCTTCGGACCTGAACGCCGATGGTATTCCCAGCCCGTCTGGCACTGCTTGGCGTCAGAACACAATCAACGGCAATCTGAAGCGCGGCACCGGGATCATCAACAACGAACTGTATATCGGCGTGCGCGTGTGGAATCGCCTCGAATACCGTCTACACCCAAAGTCTCAAAAGCGCGTTTCGCGCCGTCGACCCCGCGAAGAATGGGTCGTTGCGGAAGTTCCACTACTGCGAATTGCCGACGATGATCTTTGGGACCGGGTCAAGCAGCGTCAGATGGGCCTTCGTAGCCCCTGCCGGACAGAGGCCGTTGCTGGGACGCCCGAGGCGAAGCCCTACTCCTTTCGCCGAGCGAAGTATCTTCTCTCTGGCCTGCTCTTCTGTCGCTGTGGCGGAAGGCTGACGATCGCGGGCACAGGAAAAAAGCGCTACTACTGTGAGCGCGCCAAGCAACTGGGTCCCAGCAAATGTGCCGGCATGACTGGCCTCCCTCAGCTGGAGGCTGAGGCCGCGGTTCTTGCGGGGATGAAGAAGGACCTCATGCAGGCCGCGGCGGTAGCTGCATTCCGGGACGGCATGGAGAAAGAATTCAAGAAGACGTCGGAGGCGGCTTCCGAGGAAAAGGCGGCCGTAGAGAAGCGTCTGAGAAAGGTCGACAAGCAGATCGGAAACGCGACGTCTGCCATCATGGCCGGTATGAACAGCCCCGCCCTTCTGCAAGAGTTGAGCAAGGCAGAGGAGCAGAAGGCGGACCTCATCGCTCGTATCGATCAGCTGAGGCGACCTCCCCTCGAAATCCCGAAGGATCTCGACCGACGCTTCGCCGATCTCGTGCGTAACCTGGAAACGGTGCTGTCGAAGCCTGATCTCATCGTCCAGGCGGCCGACGTGATGAAGACGCTGGTCGAAAAGATCGTTGTCAAGGAACGGCCGGAAGGCGGCCACATCCTTGACCTCCAAGGCAATCTGGCGCGGATGCTGAAAGCATCCGCGCCGAACCTGGACTGGCCGAACGATGATTTGTTCGAAAGTTCGCGGAAGTTGGTTGCGGGAGTAGGATTTGAACCTACGACCTTCAGGTTATGA